>JBBSCX010000061.1:0-13056 GCA_038249905.1 Burkholderiales bacterium | reverse complement strand
GGAAGTAGTCGCCTCCGAACTCGCCCGGCTCGCGCGCCACCATCAGCCGCGGCTCGGCGGGGTGCTTCTTCCAGGGGCCGTGCGGGTCGGGGATGCGCATGCTGAGCATGCGGCCGTCACCGTCGACGTCTTCCACCGTCAGGCCCTCGATCGGTGGCTCGTCGTAGGGGTAGGGCCGTGTACTGCTGCGGATGTGGCGCGGGCGGTCGGCGAGGGCCAGTTCGGCGCCGTCGGGGTTCAGGCGCGGCACCATGTAGACGACGCGCGTGTCCAGCAGCTGCCGCGCCTGCACGTCACCCGCCTGCCAGCCGCTGACCAGCTGGTGCAGCCAGTACAGGCAGGCGGTGCAGGCGGTCAATTCGGCGGCGTGGATGTTGCCGTCGACCCAGAAGGCGGGCTTGTCGGCGTCAGTGCCGGTGGCCTGGTTGGTCAGCGCCAACAGCCAGATGTCGCGGCCTTCCCAGCTTTTGCCGATGGACCGCAGTTCGACCAGACCCGGCGCGGCGGCGGCGTAGTCCTGCAGCAGCCGCGTCAGTTCGGCATGGCGATAAAAGATGTCGAAGCGCGGAACGGGCGTGTCGGGCATGGGGGCGACGGGGGTGCAGGGGATGCAAACAGGGGGTGATTGTGCCCGTGCAGTCCTGTGGCGCACCCCGTGTCGGGCCCTGTGCGGCGCCCTTACTGGCCCTTGAACAGACCCTGGAAATGGCGCGACACGGGCAGGGTCTCGGCCCGGCCACGCAGCGTCAGATGCATCACCCCGTCGTCCACCCGCACCGCGGCGGCGACGTGCTGGTGGGCGACGATCACGCTGCGGTGCACCTGCCAGAAGCGCTGCTCGTCCAGCGTCGCCAGCAGTTCCTTCAGCGGCGTGCGGATCAGGGCCTCGCCGTCTGCGTGCACCACCCGCGTGTAGCGGGTGTCCGATTCGAAGTAGATGACCCGGTCCACCGGGATCAGCCGCACCTCGCGCCCCACCGCGGCCTGCAGCACCTGTGCCGGGCGCCGCGCCGGGCCGGAGCCTGCCGGGCCTGTCGAGCCCGCCCGTTCGCCCGCAAGTTCGGCCGCCAGGCGTTCCAGCAGCGCCTGCGTCGCTTCGGCCCGGGCGGCTGCGGCCGTCGCCAGGTTCGTCGGGGCCGACGAGACTGCCGAGATCGCCGAGATCGCCGAGATCGCCGCAACCGATTCATGCCGCGCCCGCAGCCGCACCAGCGCCTGCGCCAGTCGCGGCGGGTCGATGGGCTTGAGCAGGTAGTCCACGGCCCCCGCATCGAAGGCGGCCAGAGCGTGGTCGCCATAGGCGCTGACAAACACCACCTGGGCGCGCGTGCCGATGCGCCGGGCGACGTCGATGCCGCTCAGCCCCGGCATGCGGATGTCCAGAAAGCACAGCGCCGGCTCGTGTTCCAGAAACATGTCCCAGGCGTCGACGCCATTGGCTGCCGTGGCGACGATGTGCAGTGCCGGATCGGCCGCCCGCAGCGCCGCCCGCAATTGTTCGCGCGGGGCTTCTTCGTCGTCGGCCACCAGCACGGTGACGGGGGTCGGCGCGGGCCGGACCAGGGCCTGGCTTTCGTTCGTCATGGCGTGGCGGGCAAGGGGGATGGCAAGGGCAAGGGCAAAGACAAAGACAAGGACAAAGACAAGGGCAGGGTCAGGCGGGCGAGGCAACCGCCTTCGGGCGCGGGGCCGATGTCCAGCCGCGCCGCCGCGCCATGGGTCAGGGCCAGGCGCTCGCGGCAGTTGGACAGGCCGATGCCGTCGCTGAAACCAGGCGCCGGGCCCGGGCCGCTGTCCTGCACGGTGAACACCGCTGCGCGCTGGGCCTGGCCCGCAGCGGCCGGCATGTCGTGCACGCGGCCGTGCAATTGCACGCGGCCGCCCTGCAGTTGCGGCTCGATGCCATGTTCGACGGCGTTCTCGACCAGCGTCAGCAGCAGCCCGGGCGGCAGCGCCTGCTGCTGCACGGCTTCCTCGACTTCGATGTCGAACTCAAGCCGCGCGCCCAGCCGCGCCTGCATCACCTCCAGATAGTGGCGCACGGCCTGCAGCTCCTGCGCTGCGGGGTGGGTGGCCCGGCTGAACATCGGCAAGGTGGCGCGCAGGTAACCCGTCAGCGCTGCCAGCAGCGTGGCCGCGCGCGGGTCCTGGGTCTGCACCCAGTGTTGCAGCGAGGCCAGGGTGTTGAACAGGAAGTGCGGCGCCAGCTGCGCCGCGGCCAGGCGTTGCGCCATCTCCACCGCGCGTTCGCGTTCGTCCATCTCGCGCAGCCGCACCTCGATGTACTGGTGCCGGTGCACGATGACAAACCACAAGGCCAGCGTGCCGATCAACACCAGCAGCCACAGCGCCATGGCCTCGGCCCGCCCCAACCCCGGGCTGCCCCAGCCCAGGCCCAGGCCCAAGTGCAGGCCCAGCACCAGCCCGCCCAGCAGCGGACAGGCGTAGTAGATGACGCGGGCGGTGGTGCTGCCCGGGTTGTCCCAGGCCATGACGCCGGCCACCGCCAGCGTGACGGCGCTGCCCAGCATCGCCAGCGGGTACCACCCCGGCGCGCTGCCGCTGCGCCCGAACAGGAACAGCAGCAGCAGCACCAGACACAGGTTGATCGCCACCGTCACCACCAGGGTCGGATTGGCGCGGGGCGGCACGGCGCGGTGCAGTTCCTCGGCCGTGAAGCGCCGGCGCGGGAAGAGCATGAAGACCACGCGCCAGTCCACCGCTGGCCAGTCCACCACGCGCCAGTCCAGGCGGCGGCGTGGTGCGGCCGACGGTGCGCCCGCCTGCGCGCTCGACCGTGCGGCCGGATCTGCGGTTCCCGCAGGCGTGCTTGGCAAGGAGCGAAGGCGCATGGATGCAGTCTAGAACGCACCCGCCACGCCGGGCGGCACGGCGGGCAGGCGGCAGCGGCAGCGTCATGAACAGTCGCGCCGGTGCCACCGGCGGCGCCCACGGTGCGCCCGTCGCGCTCAGTGCAGCCGCATCAACTGCGAGTGGCCTTCGCCGAACAACATCGCCTGCTGCAGCGGCAGGTGCCGCGCGGCCTCGTCCAGCATTGCGGTGACCTGCTCGGGCTTCAGCGGTCGCCCCAGGTGGTAGCCCTGGCCCAGTTCGCAGCCCATCTCGCGCAAATGTTCGCACTGCGCTTCGGTCTCGATGCCCTCGGCCACCACGGTCATGTCCAGCGAGCGGCCCAGCAGCAGCACCGCGCGCACGATGGCCAGGCTGGCGTGCGCGGCATCGCCGTGGTCGAGCTTCTGGATGAAGGAGCCATCGACCTTCAGGATGTTGACCGGCAGCGTCGCCAATTTGCTCAGCGGCGCCTCGCCGACGCCGAAGTCGTCCACCGCCAACTGCACGCCCAGGCGACGCAGCTCCACCAGCAGCGGCAAGGCCTCGCCCAGACGCTTCATCAGGAAGTGTTCGTTCAGCTCCAGCACCAGGTGGCGCGGCTCCAGCCCCGACTCGACCACCGCCTTGGTCACGCGCGCCACCAGGGCGCCGTGCGCCAGATCGTTGCTGGACAGGTTGACGCTGATGCGCAGGTCGGCCAGCGCCGGGTCGCTGCGCTGCCAGCTCGCCAGTTGCCGGCAGGCACAGTGCATCACGAAGTCGGTCAGCTTCAGCATCAGCCCGGCTTCTTCGGCGATGGGCAGGAAGTCGTTGGGGCCGATGGTGCCGTCATCCGGGTGCTGCCAGCGCACCAGGGCCTCGAAGCCGTACAGGCGGCCGCTGTCCAGGCGGTACTGCGGCTGGTAGGCGACCGAGAGCCTGCCGCTGTCGATGGCGCGGCGCAGGTCGCCTTCCAGCCGCAGCCGGTTGGCCACCGCCGTGTGCAGGCTGGTGTCGAACAATGCATAACGGGCCTTGCCCGCGTTCTTGGCCTTGTACATGGCGGTGTCGGCGTCGCGCAGCACGTCCTGCGCGCTGCTGTAGCCGAAGGCACTGAAAGTGATGCCGATGCTGGCGCTGGTGTTGATCTCGTGCCCGCTGACGACAAAGGGCTGGCGCAGCGCCTCCATCAGGCGCTCGGCCAGGCCGACGGCACAGCTCTCGCGTTCCAGCGGGCGCGCCAGCACCGCGAACTCGTCGCCGCCCAGCCGCGCCACCAGGTCCTGCGGGCGCAGGTGGGCCTGGATGCGGCGTGCCACCTGCACCAGGAACTCGTCGCCGATGTTGTGGCCCAGGCTGTCGTTGATGAGCTTGAAGCGGTCGAAGTCCAGGAACATCACTGCATAAGCCGGCCCGTTCGGGCGCTGCGCCTCGGCCACGGCCTGGCCCAGCAGGTCGTTGAACAGGCGCCGATTGGGCAGCTCGGTCAGGCTGTCGTGGAAGGCGATGCGCTGCAGGTTGCCCTCGGCCTCGCGCCGCGCAGTGATGTCCTGCACCTGCAGGATCAGACTGGGTTGCTGGGCCGGGGCCGCAGTGGTCGTGGCAACGGCTTCGCCGGTGTCACCGCCGGCCTGCGGCTCGGGCACGATGAAGTAGGCGCAGTGGGCCGCCACCCAGACGGCGCGGCCGTCGCGGTCGCGGCAGCGCAGTTCGGTGCCGGCGTCGGGTGTGCCGCCTTCGCGCACGGTGCGCAGCAGGTTCTCGAAGGCGTCAAGGTCCTCGGCCCAGACGCGCGCCTGCAGTGGCTTGTCCAGCAGCGCCTCGTCGCCCAGCTTCAGCAGTTCGCGCAGCGCGTCGTTGACCTGGCGCACACGGCCGTCGCCGGCCAGCAGCGCCATGCCGATGCTGGCGTGCGTGAAGGCGCTGTGAAAGCGCCGCTCGCTGGCGCGCAGCGCGACCATGTGCTGCTCGGCCTGCTGCCTTTCGTGCGCATCGGTCTCGGCGCGCGACTTTTGCTGGCGGAAGAACAGGCGCAGCGCCCACAGCATGGCCGTCAGCAGCGGCACCATGGCCAGCAACACCAGGTCGCCGGATTCGCGCGATACCAGGTACAGCAGTGCCGCCACGGCCGCGCTGCTGGCGTAGGCGATGCCCACCCAGCCGAAGACGCCGGACAGGTCGGACAGCCGCAGCGGTTGCTTGTTTTTCAGCCGCGGCACCGCCGTCACCAGCAACGTGATGACGACGAAATAGCCCAGCGCGGTGGCCATCGCCGCCAGGATCAGCAGCCCGGCGCTGGCCGGCATCGCTGCCAGCGCAAATTGCAGCGCCCAGCCCGCGCTGCCCATGGCGACAGCGGCCATGGCGGGGCTGAAGATGCGGCTGGTCCAGCGCCTGGAGGTGCGCCACGAGCCGACCGCGGCCTCGCCGGCGGCGCCCAGCACCGCCGCCGCGGGCCCGAACTTCAGCAGCAGCAGGAAGATGAAGATCTCGCCTGCAGGCAAGATGTTTTTCGATGGCGGAATGCGCACCGGCACAAGGCCCGCGGCCATCGCCACCGCGGCACCCAGCGCCACCATGACCAGGGTGGACAGCGGCAGCGCCGCCAGCGTCCACAGTGCGTGGCCCAGCGCCCCGGCACCCAGCATCACCACTGTCCACCAGTACACGGTGGCCTTGCGGTTGCCGTCCGGCATCAGCGCCCGGTGCAGGCGCACCCACGCCCCTGGGCGGGGGCTGGGCGCGGCTGGTGGGGCCGGGGGCTGCATCGATCGGGGCCTTTCAGGTCGGGGGCGGTTGCTCCGTTATCGGCCTGGGCGCCCAGATCCTTATTCCCCGTGCACGGCGCCGCGGGTGTTGAACTTCACGACAGGGCGGTTGCCGGACTGGCTCAGCACTCGGCCATTGCCGCCGGCCAACCATGCCGCCAGCGTGGCGGCAGGCGTGAAAGCGCCGCCTGCGTGCCTCCAGCGGGTTGGCGCTGACCAATCCCCCGTCATCAGTGCCTGGCTGGGTGCGGCGCGGTTGACGAAGGCCTTGGCCTGCCTTTCAGCGCGCGCCGAAGATGGCGGTGCCCACGCGCACCAAGGTCGCGCCCTCGGCAACGGCCGCATCGAGGTCGGCGCTCATGCCCATGGACAAGGTGTCCAGTGCCGTGCCGCCCGGGGACGCGTCCAGCGCGGCGTTGACGGCGGCCAGCAGTTCATGCAGCGCGCGGTGCGGTGCGCGCTGCGCCGCGGCGTCGGCAGCAGGCTCGGGGATGGCCATCAGCCCGCGCAGCCGTACGCGCGCCGCCGGCAGGGCGGCGACCGCCTGCGCCACCGCCGCCACCTCGCCCGGCAGCAGGCCGGCCTTGCTGGCCTCGCCGCTGATGTTGACCTGCAGACAGATCTGCAGCGGCGGCAGCCCGGGCGGCCGCTGCGCGGCCAGGCGCTGCGCGATCTTCAGTCGGTCGACGCTGTGCACCCAGTCGAAGGCCTCGGCCACCGGGCGTGTCTTGTTGCTCTGCAGCGGGCCGATCAGATGCCATTCGATGGCATCAGCGCGCTGGCGCAGGTCGGCCAGGGCCTCGATCTTGGCCAGCGCTTCCTGCACGTAGTTCTCGCCGAAGGCGCGCTGCCCGGCGGCATGCGCCTCGCGCACCGCCTCGGCGCCGAAGGTCTTGCTGACCGCCAACAATGTGACGGTATTGGCATCTCGCCCCGCGCCGACACAGGCACTTGCGATGCGGCCCTTCACTTCTTGCAGGCGATTTCCGATGCTGCCCATAATCCCCCAAAGCTACTGCATCCCCTTGAACGGGTGGTGCCCTCCTGCATGGACATCACCCAGCTGCTGGCCTTTTCAGTCAAGAACAAGGCCTCTGACCTGCACCTCTCGGCCGGCTTGCCGCCGATGATCCGCGTGCACGGCGATGTGCGCCGCATCAATGTCGAGGCGCTGGACCACAAGGCGGTGCACGACATGGTGTACGACATCATGAACGACGCCCAGCGCAAGCACTACGAAGACACGCTGGAGTGCGACTTCTCGTTCGAGATCCAGGGCCTGGCGCGCTTTCGCGTCAATGCGTTCAATCAGAACCGAGGCGCCGGCGGGGTGTTCCGCACCATCCCGAGCAAGATCCTTTCGCTGGAACAGTTGGGCACGCCCAAGGTCTTCGCCGACTTGGCGCTGCGCCCGCGCGGTCTGGTGCTGGTGACGGGCCCGACCGGATCGGGCAAGAGCACGACGCTGGCGGCCATGGTCAACCACCTGAACGAGCACGAGTACGGCCATGTGCTGACGGTCGAAGACCCGATCGAGTTCGTGCACGAATCGAAGAAGTGTTTGATCAATCAACGGGAAGTCGGCCCGCACACGCTGAGCTTTGCCAACGCGCTGCGCAGCGCGTTGCGCGAGGACCCCGACGCCATCCTGGTGGGCGAAATGCGCGACCTGGAGACCATCCGCCTGGCGCTGACCGCGGCCGAAACCGGCCACCTGGTGTTCGGCACCCTGCACACCAGCAGCGCGGCCAAGACCATCGACCGCGTGGTCGACGTGTTTCCGGCGGCCGAGAAGGAAATGGTGCGCTCGATGCTGTCCGAGTCGCTGGTCGCCGTGGTCTCGCAGACCCTGTGCAAATTGAAGGACGGCAGCGGCCGCGTGGCGGCGCACGAGATCATGATCGCGACCTCGGCCATCAAGAACCTGATCCGCGAGAACAAGATCGCGCAGATGTACAGCAGCATCCAGACCGGGCAGAGCCTGGGCATGCAGACGCTGGACCAGAACCTGTCGGATCTGGTGCGGCGCAATCTCGTCACGCCGGCCGAGGCCCGATCGAAGGCCAAGATCCCCGAGAACTTCCCGGGCTGAAGGACGACCCACCATGGAACGCGACCAGGCCTCGAAATTCATCAACGACCTGCTGGGGCTGATGGTGCGCCGCGCCGGCTCGGACCTGTTTTTGACGGCCGATTTTCCGCCCGCCATCAAGGTCGACGGCAAGGTGACCAAGGTCAGCGCCCAGCCGCTGACGGGTCAGCACACGCTGGCGCTGGCGCGTGCGGTCATGAACGACAAGCAGGCGGCGGAGTTCGAACGCAGCAAGGAATGCAATTTCGCCATCAGCCCGCAGGGGGTGGGCCGTTTTCGCTGCAACGCCTTCGTGCAGCAAGGGCACGTGGGGCTGGTGCTGCGCACCATCCCGGCCGTATTGCCCACCATCGACGGCCTGACGCTGCCGCCGGTGCTGAAAGAGGTGGCGATGACCAAGCGCGGGCTGGCGATCATCGTGGGCGCCACCGGCTCGGGCAAGAGCACCTCGCTGGCGGCGATGGTGGACTGGCGCAACGAGAACAGCTACGGCCACATCATCACCGTCGAAGACCCGGTGGAGTTCGTGCACCCGCACAAGAACTGCATCATCACCCAGCGTGAACTGGGCATCGACACCGACAACTGGGAAGTGGCGCTGAAGAACACGCTGCGCCAGGCGCCCGACGTCATCCTGATGGGCGAGATCCGCGACCGCGAGACGATGGAACACGCGGTGGCCTTTGCCGAAACGGGCCACCTGTGCCTGGCCACATTGCATGCCAACAGCGCCAATCAGGCGCTGGACCGCATCATCAACTTTTTCCCCGAAGAGCGCCGCCAGCAGTTGCTGATGGACCTGTCGCTGAACCTGAAGGCCCTGATCAGCCAGCGCCTGATGCCGCGTGAACAGGGCCGCGGGCGCGTGGCGGCGGTCGAAGTGCTGCTGAACACGCCGCTGATCGGCGACCTGATCTTCAAGGGCCAGATCAGCGAGATCAAGGAACTGATGAAGCGCAGCCGCGAGCTGGGCATGCAGACCTTCGACCAAGCGCTGTTCGACCTCTTCGAGGCCGGTCACATCAGCTACGAAGACACCCTGCGCAACGCCGACAGCGTCAACGACCTGCGGCTGCAGATCAAATTGCAGAGCCGGCGCCGCCGCACCATGGACCTGTCGGCCGGCACCGAGGGCATGAAGATGGTGTGAGGCCCGCGCGCGACGCGCCGCGCTCCGCGTGGCGCGTCGCTCGTGGAGCGTCGCGCGTTACGTAGTGTCGTCTGCCGTGCCGTGCCGTCCCCGGTCAGCGGGCGGGCACGGGCATCGGCTGCACCGGGGCCGACACCGGGGCTGGCGCAGGTGGCGGCGGCGGCGGGGGCGGCGGGGGCGGCGGTGGGGGCGGTGGGGGCGGTGGCGGGGGCGCCGCCGCGGGCGCCGGTGCCGTACTGCGTTGCATTTGCGCCAGTTCGTCCTCGCCGATGATCTCGAAGGCCGGCACCACGCGCACGA
Source organism: Burkholderiales bacterium (assembly GCA_038249905.1). Lineage (GTDB taxonomy): Bacteria > Pseudomonadota > Gammaproteobacteria > Burkholderiales > Burkholderiaceae_C > Rubrivivax. The sequence continues at coordinate 3,914 of JBBSCX010000061.1, read as the reverse complement.
CACCGGTCACGCGCCGGGCCACCTCGATGCCGCGGGCGCCTTCACGCTCGGTCACGCGGCCCATCAGATAGACCACGCCGCGTTCGGCGACGACCTTGAAGGCGTTGGCATGCAGGCCCCGGTCATCGACGAAGGTGGCCTTGACCTTGGTGGCGACCACGCTGTCGCTGGTGCGTGAACTGAGTGGCGCATTGGGGCCCACCGACAGCTCGTTGATGACGGCACGCACGTTCTCTACGGCGGCCACGGCCTTGCCGACGGCGGCCTTCTCGGTCTCGCCCGGCACTTCGCCGGTGATCAGCACCGTGCGGTTGTAGCTGGTGATCGAGACCTGGCCCAGCGTGGCGGCATTGCGCACGGCGGCGGCGGCCTTGAACTCGATGCTCTGGTCTTCCACCTGGGTGCCGGTGGTGCGGCGGTCGGTGAAGGCGATGCCGCCGCCGACCACGGCCGCGCCCACCAGCAGCGGTGCACAGCCGGTGGTGGCCGCGCCCAGTGCGCCGATGGCGGCCAGGGCCGCGGTCAACTGCGTCAACCGCCTGAGCGTGGATCGGTGGAGTGGTGAATGAAGGGTCACGGTGACTGGTCTCCCATCAGTTGGAAATCGACGGCGTCGCACAGGCAGTGCAGCACCAGCAGCTGCAATTCGGCGATGCGGGCGCTGCGTTCGTGCGGCAGCGCCACCAGCACGTCGGTCTCGGCCAGCAGTTCGTTGAAGGCGGCAGCGCTGCGCCCGGCCAGCACCACGATGGTCATGTCCTTGGCCTGCGCGGCGGGGACGACGGCGGTGCTGTTGCCTTCGGCGTCGTCGATGAACAGCAGCACGTCGCCGGGCAGGCCCAGGGCCCGCACCTGCTGCGCCTGCTGCGACGGTTCGACCGCCAGTGCGATGGCGGCCAGAGGCGGCCGGTTGCGCTCGAAGCGGCCGGTGAACAGCCGCGCCAGGTAGGGCGCCAGCGCGACCCCGGCCCCCGTGCCGCAGACCATCACCTTGCCGCCACTGGTCAGTGCCGAAAGCATCGCCGCGGCAGCCTCGGCGATGGGCCGCGCCAACAGCTCGGCCGATTGGTATTTGAGGTCAGCGCCATCGAAGAAGTGCTGCTGGATGCGCTGTTCTAGCATGGCAGCCATCATAGGCCACGGCCCCGGCCGGTCTGTCGGCGATCACCCTGCCGTGCACGGCAGGTGGGTGCCCGGCTGGCCCCCCGCGGGGCCGCCGGGCTCGAAGCCTCAGCGTTCGGCCAGCGCTTGAACGCCGGTTGCGCGGGTTGCGCCCGTCATGCCCGTCATGCCCATTGTTTCCGTCGCACCCGGCACGCCCGGCACGCCCAGCACGCCCAGCACGCCCAGCAGTTCGCCGCGCAGCGTCAGCTCGCGCAGCCGTGATCCCAGCAGCCGCGCGAACTGATCGGTGCGGCGGGCGCTGGCGATGTAGCGGCTCTCGTGCAGCGCCACCAGCTGCGCCAGACTGCGCCGGCCGGCCTCGAACTGCAGTTCACCGGCGCGCAGCAGGGCGTCGTAGCGCTCCAGCTGCTGGTCGATCTGGCGGATGCTGCTCTCGGCCTGCAGGATGCGCGGGCCCAGGGCCTGCAATTCGGATTCGATGCCGCGCAGGATGCGGTCGGCCTCGGCCTCGGCCGCCTGGGCGCGCAATTCGGTCTCGTTGCGTCGCCACAGCGACTCGCCGCCGACCGGAAAGTCCCACCGCGCCGTCACCAGCCAGCCGCTCTGCACCTCGGTCGTGGATTGTGGTGTCGTGCGGTCGCTGAGCCGGCGGCGCAGTTCCAGGTCGATGCGCGGCGCCAGCAGCGAGACCTGCGGCCGCACGCGCTGGCGCGCCGCCGCGGCCCGCTCCCGGGCGGCGGCCAGCACGCCCGGCTGCGGCATCGAGGCGGCGTCGGGTGCCGCCGGCACGGTCAGCACCATGGGCGGGCGCACGTCGCCGCCGACCAGGGTGGCCAGACGCAGGCGTGCGCTGTCGCGGTCGGACTGGACCTGGCTGAGCGTGATCTCCGCGTCCAGCTGCGAGGTCTGGGCCTGCTGCAGGTCGGCGTCGGACACGCGCCCGGCATCCACTTGCCGCTGCACCTGCGCCGTCAGTCGCTGCACGGCCTGCAGGCGCTCGGTAGCCAGCGGCACCTGGCCTTCGGTGCGCAGCAATTCGTTGTAGGCCTCGGCGATGCGTTCGGCCACTTCTTCGCGCGCACGACGCAATTCGTGGTCGGCGGCGCGCAGATCGCGCGTCGCGCCCGACAGTTCGGCGGCGTCGTTGCCGGCGTTGTAGAGGTTCCAGCGCAATGTCGCTTCGGCGCGGTCGATCTCGCGTTCCAGAGGCCGCCCGAACTCGACGTCGCGCGAGGTGCCGCGCGACGCGGACACCCCGACCACGGGCGCCAGGCGCGAACGCGCCTGCAGCCGTCGCTCTTCGGTCGCCGCGCGCAGCGCCGCCGCGACCCGCACCTGCGGGTCCACCGGCAGCACCCGCGCCAGCAGCGCGGGCAGGCTCTCGGCCTGGCCGGGCGGCGGTGGCAGCGGCAGGGGCCGAGGCGGCGCCGGTGGGGGGGTGAATGGAGGCGCCGGCATGCCCGGCGGCAGCCCGTCCGTGGGATTGCCGGGCGCGGCGGCCTGCACCGGGCCGGCCATCAGCAGCACCGCGGCCAAAGCGGCCGCAACCGTCGTCGCGGTCGCGGTCGCCGTCGCCCGGCGCCTGCCAGGCCTTCGTCCCCATGTCGTGTTCCGACCGTGCATCGTCTCGTCCTCAACGTTCCTGCAGCGAGCCCTGCACCGCGCGCAGCACCGGCTTCAACAGGTACTGCATGACGCTGCGCTCGCCCGTCAGGATGCTGACGTCCACGGGCATGCCCGGGGTGATGGGCAGGGGCTTGCCGTGCAGCTTCAACTGGTCGCGTGCGGCCGTCAGCTGAACCTCGAAATAGGGGCCTTCGCGCTCGTCGATCAGGGCGTCTGCGCCGACCCGTTCTACCGTGGCGTCGAGCTGTCCGTAGGTCGAGCTGTCGTAGGCCAGCACGCGCGCGTTGGCCCGTTGGCCGAGGTGCAGGAAGCCGATGTCCGCCGGCCGCACCCGCACCGTGATCAGCAGATGCGGCTCATCGGGCACGATCTCGATGAAGGGCCGGCCCGCCAGCGCCACGCCGCCCAGCGTGGGCACCAGCACGCGGTTGACGACGCCATCCACCGGCGACGCCACCTCGCGCCGCGCGACGCGGTCTTCCTGCCCGCCCAGGGTGGCGGCCAGCGCACCGGCGCGGGTCTCGAAGTCGTTGCGCTGCTGGCCCCACTGGGCGCGCGCGCGGGCCTGGATCTCGTTCGCCATGGCCTCGCCTTCGGCCAGGCCGGCGCGCAGCCGCGGCAGGCTCTGCTGCAGGGCGTCGAGCTCGGCCCGCTGAGCCAGCAGCCGCTGCTGCGCGGCCAGGTAGTCGGCACGTGCGCCGGCGCCTTCCTTGAACAGACGCTCTTCGATGGCGAAGCTTTGCTCGCCCACCTGCACCGCGCTCTTCAGCTGGCCGATGCGCGCCTCGGCCTCGGCGATCTCGCCGCGCCGGCGCAGCACGCCCTCGCGCGCGGCAGCCAGCGCCGACTGGTGTTCGCGCAGCGCGTCGCGCCAGAACTGGGTTTCCTTGGCGACCAGTTCGGGCGCCTCGGCCGCCCATTGCGGGTCGAAGCGCGGCGGCGTCGTGCCCGCGAGCAGCGCGTCCACGCGCGCCCTTCCGGCCAGCGCGGCCAGGCGCAGCAGACGGCTCTCGCCGGCATCGGCCTCGTACTGGGCGGTGTCCAGCCGCGCCAATACCTGGCCGCGGGTCACCTTGGTGCCCGGCGCGACCAGCATCTCCTGCACGATGCCGCCCTCCAGGCTGGTGACTTCCTGCACCCGGCTGGGCGGCACGACGGCGCCG
>JBBSCX010000060.1:0-13067 GCA_038249905.1 Burkholderiales bacterium | reverse complement strand
GATGCGCGGGCCGGTCACGTACTCGCCGTATTCGGCGTTGTTGCTGATGCTGTAGTTCATGTTCGCGATGCCGCCCTCGTAGATCAGGTCGACGATCAATTTCAGCTCGTGCAGGCACTCGAAGTAGGCCATCTCGGGCGCATAGCCGGCTTCCACCAGGGTCTCGTAGCCGGCCTTGATGAGCTCGACCGTGCCGCCGCACAGCACCGCCTGTTCGCCGAACAGGTCGGTCTCGGTCTCTTCGCGGAAGTTGGTTTCGATGATGCCGGCCTTGCCACCACCGTTGGCCACCGCATAGCTCAGCGCCAGGTCGCGTGCCTTGCCCGACTTGTCGGCATGCACGGCAATCAGATGCGGCACGCCGCCGCCGCGCGCGTAGGTGTCGCGCACGGTGTGGCCCGGGGCCTTGGGCGCCACCATCCACACATCGAGGTCGGCGCGCGGCACCACCTGCCCGTAATGCACGTTGAAACCGTGGGCGAAGGCCAGGCTGGCGCCTTCGCGCAGCAGCGGCTCGATGTCCTTGTAGACGGCGGCGATCTGCTCGTCGGGCAGCAGGATCATCACGACATCGGCTTCACGGACGGCTTCGGCGACCTCGGCCACCTTCAGCCCGGCCTTCTCGACCTTGGCCCAGCTGGCCCCGGCCTTGCGCAGGCCGACCGTGACCTTGACGCCGCTGTCGTTCAGATTCTGCGCATGTGCATGGCCCTGCGAGCCGTAGCCGATGATGGTGACGTTCTTGCCCTTGATCAGGCTCAGATCCGCGTCCTTGTCGTAATAGACCTTCATGTGTCGCTCCAGGAAAAAACGGTGATGAGCCCGGCGGGCCCTGGGTTTTGCGTAAAAAGGCGAGTCGGGCCGGGGGCCTACACCCTGAGGATGCGTTCGCCGCGGCCGATGCCGCTGGCCCCGGTGCGAACGGTTTCGAGAATCGCCGCGCGCTCGATGGCGACCAGGAAGGCGTCGAGCTTGCTGCTGTCGCCGGTGAGCTCGATGGTGTAGCTCTTGTCGGTGACGTCGATGATGCGGCCGCGGAAGATCTCGGCCATGCGCTTCATCTCCTCGCGCTCCTTGCCCACCGCGCGCACCTTCACCAGCATCAGCTCACGTTCGGTGAACTGCGCCTCGGTCAGGTCGACCACCTTGACCACCTCGATCAGGCGGTTCAGGTGCTTGGTGATCTGCTCGATCACCTCGTCGCTGCCGGTGGTGACGATGGTCATGCGCGACAGGCTCGGGTCCTCGGTCGGCGCCACCGTCAGGCTCTCGATGTTGTAGCCGCGGGCGCTGAACAGTGCGACCACGCGCGACAGGGCGCCGGCCTCGTTTTCGAGCAGCACCGCAATGATGTGTTTCATGCTTGTCGTCCTTGCGCGCTCTTCAGCTCAGCGGCGCGGTAACGCCGGACCCTTGGCCACGCGGTTCGATGAAGGGTTGAGATGGGAAATGCCGGGTCGGGGGCTGCTTGGCGATGTCGCCGTCCGCTGGCACGGGGCGCGGTAACGCCCGGAGCCGCGATCGACTTCAGCGCCGCGACATCCCGATCAGAGGTCCTCGGACCCGAGCAGCATCTCAGAGATGCCCTTGCCCGCCTTGACCATCGGCCAGACGTTTTCGGTCTGGTCGGTACGAACGTCCAGGAACACGGTGCGGTCCTTCAGCCGTATCGCCTCGCGCAGCGCCGGCTCGACATCGCACGGCTTCTCGACCAGGATGCCGACGTGGCCGTAAGCCTCGGCCAGCTTGACGAAGTCGGGCAGCGCGTCCATGTAGCTGTGCGAGTAGCGGCCGCCGTAGTCGAGCTGTTGCCACTGCCGCACCATGCCCAGGTAGCGGTTGTTCAGCGACACGATCTTGACCGGCGTGTTGTACTGCTTGCAGGTCGACAGCTCCTGGATGCACATCTGGATGCTGCCCTCGCCAGTGACGCAGAACACGTCGCTGTCGGGCTTGGCCAATTTGATGCCCATGGCATAAGGCAGCCCCACACCCATGGTGCCCAGGCCGCCGCTGTTGATCCAGCGCCGCGGCTCCTCGAAGCCGTAGTACTGCGCGGCCCACATCTGGTGCTGGCCGACATCGCTGGTGATGTAAGCGTCGCGGCCGCGGGTCAGCTGGTGCAGTTTCTCGACCACCATCTGCGGCTTGATGACGTCGTTGCTGGACTTGTAGGCCAGGCAATCGCGGCCGCGCCAGTCCTTGATCTGGCTCCACCAGGCCTGCAGCGCTGCCGCGTCGGGCCGGGCCTGGGCATCGCGGATCTGCGAGATCAGCTCGCGCAACACCTCCTTCACGTCGCCAACGATAGGAATGTCGACCTTCACCCGCTTGCTGATGCTGGAGGGGTCGATGTCGACGTGGATGATCTTGCGTTCGACCGAGGCAAAGTGCTTGGGGTTGCCGATCACGCGGTCGTCGAAGCGCGCGCCCACGGCCAGCAGCACGTCGCAGTGTTGCATGGTCATGTTGGCTTCATAGGTGCCGTGCATGCCCAGCATGCCCAGGAACTTGGGCTCGCTGGCCGGGATCGCGCCCAGGCCCATCAGCGTGTTGGTGCACGGGTAGCCCAGCAGGTCCACCAGCTGGCGCAACTCGGCGCTGGCGTTGCCCAGGATGACACCGCCGCCGGTGTAGATGTAGGGCCGCCGCGCGCTCAGCAGCAACTGAACGGCCTTGCGGATCTGCCCGCCATGGCCCTTCTTCACCGGGTTGTAGGAACGCATCTCGACGCGTTCCGGGTAGGCGAAGGCCGTCGTCTTCAACGACACGTCCTTGGGCACGTCCACCACCACCGGGCCGGGGCGGCCGGTGCGGGCGATGTGGAAGGCCTTCTTCATCGTCAGCGCCAGGTCGCGCACGTCCTTGACGAGGAAGTTGTGCTTGACGATGGGGCGCGTGATGCCGACGGTGTCGCATTCCTGGAAGGCGTCCAGCCCGATCGCGGGCGTGGGCACCTGCCCGGTGATGATCACCATCGGGATGCTGTCCATGTAGGCCGTGGCGATGCCGGTGACGGCATTCGTCACGCCGGGGCCCGAGGTGACCAGCGCGACACCGACCTCGCCGGTGGCGCGGGCATAGCCGTCGGCGGCGTGCACGGCGGCCTGCTCGTGGCGCACCAGCACATGTTCGATGCTGTCCTGCTTGTACAGCGCGTCGTAGATGTAGAGCACCGCCCCGCCGGGGTAGCCCCAGAGGTACTTGACGCCTTCGGCCTGCAGACAGCGCACGAGGATTTCCGAACCGTTCGGTTCGGCGGCGCTGTCTTGGGGGGGGGAGGAGGAAGCCGAGGCACGGCCATCCAGGATGGCGGCCCGCTTGACTTCAGCGGCAGAAATGTCCATGAATTTTCGGAACCTTTGCGAATTTCTCTGACGAAAATCGATCGGTGCACCTCGGTCGCGTCCTCGTGAGACGGCGTCGGTACCAGTGCGGCCTTGGCGTCGCCACCCGGATCGGGCGGCCGACGAAAGGCCAAAGAGCGTTGTGCGGGGCGGCATTATGGCAGCAGCTTGCGCGCCGCACATCGGGCAGGTCACGGCTTCGGCCGACGCGGACATGGTCAGCGTGCAAGCTTGCGCAGCAGGGTGCATGAGGCAGGTTGCGCCAGCGATCGGGCCGGGTCGGTGACCGATAATCCTGCGCCGCCGTCGCCTGCACGCCAGCCTGCACGCCAGCCTGCACGCCAGCCTGCACGCCAGCCTCTCCCTGCCCCAGCGAGCCCGCACACCCGCTTGTCCACCCGCCCCGATCTCAACGCCTTTCTCGCCAGCGTCGAGAAGCGGGCTTTCAAGCGTGCCGTCTACGCCGTTCGCAACGACGACGCTGCGCTGGACATCGTCCAGGACGCGATGATGCGACTGGCGGAGAAATACGCGGATCGACCCGCCGCCGAATGGCCCCTGCTGTTCCAGCGCATCCTGTCGAATGCGACGATGGACTGGTTCAGACGGCAGAAGGTGCACAACGCCGTGGTCACCCACTTGCCCGATCTGGAAGGTGACGAACCGGGTGGTGTGGATCTGCTGGAAGCGCTTCATGCCATCGAGGGCACGCTGGGCACGGAAAGTGCGTTCGACGCCACGGCACGCCATCAGATGCTGGGCTTGATCGAGGACGCGGTGATGGATCTGCCGGCACGTCAACGCGAGGCCTTCCTGCTGCGTTACTGGGAGGAGTTCGACGTGGCCGAAACTGCCGAAGTCATGGGCTGTTCGCAGGGCAGCGTGAAGACGCACTGTTCGCGTGCGGTCAGTGCCCTGGCCACGGCGCTGCGAGCCAAAGGAGTCATGCCATGAACGTCAGAAGCCAGACCCTGCCAAGCCACGACGCGCTGCAGGCCCGCCTGGGCGCGCACCTGGCCGGGCTGCTGCATGAAACCAGCGGGGCACTGCCACACGACATCGCCGAGCGCCTGCGCTTCGCGCGTGAACAGGCCCTGGTCGGCGCGCGTCAGACGGCACCGGGCGGGCAGACGCTCACAGCTTGGCGACCCGCCATGGTCTTGGCGGGTGGCGGGTCGGGCTCGGTCAATGGGCAGGGTTCGTGGTGGCAGCGCGGTGCGGCGCTGTTGCCGCTGCTGGCGCTGGCGGGCGGTCTGGTGCTGATCGAGCAATGGACTCAGCATGAACAGATGCTGGTGGCCGCCGAGATCGACGCGCAGTTGCTGGCCGACGAATTGCCTCCGCACGCCTACGGCGACCCGGGCTTCGCCGAGTTCTTGCGCACGGCTCCGGAGTGAAAGCGCGCGCCGTGCTCCAGCGCTGCGCGCCCGCCGAAAGGATCGCGGCGATGGCGATGGCGCTGTGCCTGCTGCCGATGCTGGCGCCGGCGCAAACACCTGCACCTGCACCTGCACCTGCACCTGCACCTGCACCTGCAGCTGTACCTGCACCGACACCCACTCCAGCGGCAGCTGCGGCTGCGGCCGCCAGGGCCGCCGCCCCGGCCGAGGCGGGGCCCCCTTGGTCCGGCCTCACCGCGGCACAGCGCAGCGCCCTGGCGCCGTTGCATCGCGACTGGGCGGGCATCGACGCCGCGCGCAAGACAAAGTGGCTGGAAGTGGCTGTGCGGTTCCCGGATCTGCCGCCGCTGGAGCAGCAACGCATCCACGCGCGCATGGCCGAGTGGGCGCGGCTGACGCCTGCCGAGCGCGGTCGCGCCCGCCTGCAGTTCCAGGAAACCCGTCAGCAGATGGGCAGCGACCAGCGCCAGGAACGTTGGCAGGCCTACCAGGCACTGCCGGAATCGCAGCGCCGAGAACTGGCACTGCGCGCGCACGACACGGCAGCCACAGCAGCAGTAGGCCAGCCGGCCCGACCCGGCATCCCGGCCGCTGCTGCGGCCGGGCCGCAGCCCGTGCCGCGCGGCAAGGACAACACCGTCACCGCCCAGCCGGCATCGCCGGTGCGGTCGGTCACGCCCATGGTGGTGCAGGTGCGACCGGGCGCAACGACGACGATGGTGTCCACGCCGGCCGCGCGGCCGGCACACCACCAACCCGGCATGAGCAAGATCGCCGCCAGCGAAGGCTACGTCGACCCGCGCACAATGCTGCCGCGCCGTGGCCCGCAGGGTGCGGCGGTGATCGCGTCCCAGCCGCCCGCTCGGCCCGCTTCGGCCGCTTCGGCCGCCCGCTGAAACATGAGCTCATCCGCCCCCGATCTCACTGCCGCCGCCCCCCATGCCAGCGCACCGCACGCGCTGCCCACCCCGCCGGTATGGCGCCGCATGGCCTGCTTCACCTACGAAGGCGTGCTGTTGTTCGGCGTCGTGATGATCGCGGGCCTGGCGTACTCGGTGCTGAGCAACCAGCGCCATGCGCTGCAGGGCGCCACAGGCATGCAGGCCTTCTTGTTTGTCGTGCTGGGCGCCTACTTCGTCTTCTTCTGGTCGCGCCGCGGTCAGACGCTGGCCATGCTGACCTGGCATGTAAAGCTGGTGCGCAGCGACGGCAGTGCTGTCGGACCCGGGCGCGCGCTGGCGCGCTACCTGCTTTGCTGGCTGTGGTTCGTGCCGGCGCTGGTGGCGCTGCAGGTGGCCGGGCTGAAGGGCGGCTGGCCGGCGTCCGGCGCGCTCATCGCAGGCGTGCTGGCCTATGCCATGCTGGCGCGGCTGCACCCGGACGGCCAGTTCTGGCACGACGCGGCCTGCGGCACACGGCTCGTGCACTGGAAGGCGCCCAAGCGCCCCGACAAGACCTGAGCGAGGCCAAAGGCCCGGCCGCAGGCGCCCGCACAATGCGGCGATGACCGCCACCACTGCCAGCCAAGATACTCCGCCCACATTCAGCGTCTGCGTTTATTGCGGCTCGCGTCATGGTGCACGGCCGGCCTACACCGCCGCAGCCCGCGCCTTGGGCACGGCCATCGGGCAGCGCGGCTGGCAGCTGGTGTATGGCGGCGGCAAGGTCGGGTTGATGGGCGAGGTGGCCGACGCCACGCTGGCGGCCGGCGGTCGTGTCGTCGGTGTCATCCCCGAGACCCTGCTGCAGCGCGAGGTAGAGCACCGCGGCCTGCACGAACTGCACGTGGTGCCGACCATGCACCTGCGCAAGCAGATGATGGCCGAACGCGCCCAGGCCTTCATCGCGCTGCCCGGCGGCATCGGCACGCTCGAAGAGCTGTACGAGGTCTGGACCTGGCGCCAGTTGGGCTACCACGACCAGCCCATAGGCCTGCTGAACGTCGACGGCTACTACGACGATCTGTTGCGCTTCATGCGCAAGACCGTGGACGAGGGCTTTCTGTCGGCAGCGCAGAACGAGGTGCTGGCGGTGGACACCGACCCTGAAGCCCTGCTGCTGGCGCTGGCACGCCGTGCCGGCCGGGCCGACGCCCCCGAGGACTACAGCCGCGTCTGAGGCGCGACGGGCCGACTGGCGATCGGCCCGACGACCCGACTGAAAATCAGACCGCCGCTTCGTCCGTCTCGCCGGTGCGGATGCGCACCACCTGCTCGACCTGGGTGACGAAGATCTTGCCGTCGCCGATCTTGCCGGTCTTGGCGGCCTTGACGATGGCCTCGATGCAGCGGTCCACGTCGACCTCCTTGACCACCACCTCGACCTTGACCTTGGGCAGGAAGTCGACCACGTACTCGGCGCCCCGGTACAACTCGGTGTGGCCCTTCTGGCGGCCGAAGCCCTTGACCTCGGTGACGGTCAGGCCCGACACGCCGACGTCACCCAGCGCCTCGCGCACTTCCTCGAGCTTGAAGGGCTTGATGATGGCGGTGATCTGCTTCATGCGGGGCTCCGATCGGTAGGTTCTGGCGCGGGGTTTGCTCCAGCGAATTTAAGCACGGAACTTCGAGGTGATGGGGTAGCGCCAATCCCGTCCGAAGGCCCGGTGGGTGATGCGTATGCCCACCGGCGCCTGGCGGCGCTTGTACTCGTTGAGCTTGATCAGCCACGTCACCCGTTCGACATCCGCGCGGGCAAAGCCGGCGGCGACGATCTCCTCGATGCCCTGGTCGTCTTCCATGTAGCGCGCCAGGATGCCGTCCAGCACTTCGTAAGGCGGCAAACTGTCCTGATCGGTCTGCTCGGGGCGCAATTCGGCCGAGGGCGGACGGGTGATGATGCGGCGCGGAATGATCTCTGCCGCGCCCTGCGCGTTGCGCCATGCGGCCAGGCGGTAGACCAGGGTCTTGGCCACGTCCTTGATGACGGCGAAACCGCCGGCCATGTCGCCGTACAGCGTGCAATAGCCGGTGGCCATCTCGCTCTTGTTGCCGGTGGTCAGCACGATGGCGCCGGTCTTGTTGGACAGCGCCATCAGCAGCGTGCCGCGGATGCGGGCCTGCAGGTTCTCTTCGGTGGTGTCCGCAGCAACAGCGCCGCCCTCCCTGCTGTCAAGGCCCGCGAACTGCTCGGCCAGGCTGGCGCGAAAAGCGTCGTACATGGGCGCAATGGCGATCTCGTCGTGACGCACGCCCAGCCGTTCGGCCATGTCGCGGGCGTCGATCCAGGAAATCTCGGCGGTATAGGGGCTGGGCATCATCACCGTGCGCACCCTGTCGGCACCCAGCGCGTCGACGGCGATGGCCAGCACCAGGGCCGAGTCGATGCCGCCGCTGAGGCCGATGATCGCGCCCGGAAAGCCGTTCTTGCCCAGGTAGTCCCGCACACCGGTCACCAGCGCCGCCCAGGCCTGGGCCTCGGGCGCGGGCACGGGGGCCAGCGGGCCGCTGGGCGTGCCGTCGGCCGCCAGGTCGATCATCAGCAGTTCGGGTGCAAAGGCGGCGGCGCGGGCACGCACGCTGCCATCGGCGGCCAATGCGAACGAGGCTCCGTCGAACACCACCTCGTCCTGCCCGCCCACCATGTGCGCGTACAGCAAGGGCAGCCCGGTGGCGCGGGCACGTTCGGCCATGCGCCCTTCGCGCTCGCCGGCCTTTTCGAGGTGGAAGGGGCTGGCGTTCAGCACACACAGCACCTGGGCGCCGGCGGCGCGCGCCAATGCCGCCGGCTCGTCGAACCATGCGTCCTCGCAGATCAGCACGCCCAGGCGCAGGCCCTCGACCTCGAACACCACGGCGCCCTGCCCCGCGTCGCGGCCGGACACGAAGTAACGGCGCTCGTCGAACACCTGGTAGTTCGGCAGTTCGCGCTTGCAGTAGGTGGCAATGACGCGCCCGCCCGTCAGCACCGAGGCCGCATTCAGGCTGGCCTGCACGGCCAGGGACTTGGACCTAACATCCCCCGACCCTTCCAGCCGGTGCGGATGCCCGACCACCAGATGCAGCCCCTCGCAGTCCGACAACTCGCGCGCCAGCGCCACCAGCGCTTCATCACAGGCATGCATGAAGGCCGGACGCAGCAGCAGGTCTTCGGGCGGATAGCCGCACAGCGCGAGTTCGGGCGCCAGCACCACGCGGGCCCCCGCAGCATGGGCCTGGCGCGCGGCCTCGGCCAGCAGGCGGGCATTGCCGGCCAGGTCGCCGACGGTGGCATTGATCTGGGCGATGGCCAGCTTCATCGGGTCGGGCGCTGAATGCAGCGGCGTGCGGGGACTGAAGGCAAGGTCGTGGACAAGGTCGTGGACAAGGTCGCAGAAGGCATCGAAGGAGCGTACCGCATCCACGTGCACGACAGCCCCGCCATGCTGGACGCCGCGGCCTGGAACGCCCTGCTGGCGGCGCAGCCCGCGCCCACGCCCTTCATGCGCCATGAGTATCTGGCGGCGCTGCACGACTCCGGCAGCGCGGTGCCCGAGACCGGCTGGGCGCCCCAGTTCATCACGCTGGAGGCTGACGGCATATTGCAGGGCGCCTGCGCGCTGTACCTGAAGAGCCATTCCTACGGCGAGTACGTGTTCGACTGGGCCTGGGCCGACGCTTACCGCCGCCACGGCCTGCGCTACTACCCCAAGTTGCTGGGCGCGGTGCCCTTCACGCCGGTACCGGGCACGCGGCTGTTGGCCACTGGCGCCGCCCAGCGGGCAGTGCTGGTGCGGGCGATCGCGCAACTGGCCGATGCAGGCCGGCTGTCGTCGGCCCATCTGCTGTATCTGGACGAGACCGACCGCGCGGCGTTCGAAGCCGCCGCCAGCGAGGGCTGGATGCTGCGCGAGGGCGTGCAGTTCCACTGGACCCGCGACGACGCCGATCCGGCGCCCGACTTCACGGCCCTGCTGGCGCGCATGCAGCGCGAAAAGCGCAAGAAGATCCAGCAGGAACGGCGCCGCGTGGCCGATGCCGGAGTGCACTTCACGGTGCACGAAGGCACCCAGATCGACACCGCGCTATGGGACTTCTTCCACCGCTGCTACACCCTGACCTATGTAGCGCACCACAGCACTCCCTACCTGAGCCGCGACTTCTTCGCCCGCATGCAGTCGAGCATGCCGCAGCACTGGCTGATGTTCGTGGCCCGCCGCGGCCCGGCGCCCGATGACGAAGCCGTTGCCGTGTCGCTGATCGGCATCGACCGCGAGCGGGGCAGTGCCTGGGGCCGCTACTGGGGTGCCATCGAACACATCCCGTGCCTGCACTTCGAGGCCTGCTATTACCAGCCCCTGGCCTGGTGCATCGCCAACGGCTTTGCGCGCTTTGAAGGCGGCGCCCAGGGCGAGCACAAGATGGCGCGCGGCCTGCTGCCGGTGCGAACGGCATCGGCGCACCGCCTGCGCGACGAGCGTTTCGCCTCGGCCGTGGGCGACTTCCTGGCCGCCGAAGGTGCAGGCATGGTCGACTACGTCAGCGAACTGTCCGAGCGCAACCCGTTCAAGGACCGCTGAAGGTCGGCGGCGGATCAGCCCTGCCGGGCCCGCCAGTTCGCCATGCCGTCGACCACATCGGCCCGGGCGCTGTCCGGCCCTTCCCAGCCCAGCACCTTCACCCACTTGCCGGGCTCCAGGTCCTTGTAGTGCTCGAAGAAGTGCTGGATGGTCTTCAGCCGCATCGGGTTCAGGTCTTCGGGCTTGTTCCACTGGGTGTAGATCGACAGGATCTTGTCGATGGGCACGGCCAGCAATTTGTTGTCGCCGCCGGCCTCGTCGTCCATCTTCAGCACGCCCAGGGCGCGGCAGGTGACGACCACGCCGGGGATCAACGGAACGGGAGTCACCACCAGCACATCCACCGGGTCGCCGTCGTCGGCCAGCGTGTTCGGGATGTAGCCGTAGTTGCACGGGTAGTGCATGGCCGTGCTCATGAAACGGTCGACGAACAGCGCGCCGGTGTCGTGATCGACCTCGTACTTGATCGGGTCGCCGTTCATCGGAATCTCGATGATGACGTTGAACTCATTCGGCGCGTTGGCGCCCGGGGTCACGTTGTGCAGGCTCATGGGCAGTGGAAACCTTGGTGGGGGTCGGGTGGGACAGCGGTCGCGCTGGTTGAGATGGCGGGGGTCAGTGGCGGGCTCAGTGGCGGGGTCAGTGGCGGGCTCAGTGGCGGGCTCAGAGCGCCGCGGATTCTAGGGTGGCACCCCTGCTGCAGCCTGACGGTCCGGCACGCAGGCCGGCACCAGTCCGCCCCACAGTCCGCCACCTGAGCGACGGCTGGGTACAGGCGCGATCGGTCGCAGGGAAACTCCGGTCCGGTGTGCCTCGGGGCATCTCGTAGCATCCCGGCGGCCCGGCTGTCTGCGGCCCGCGAATGAACCCCGGGCCGCCGATGGATTTGCATATCCCCGAAAAGAACCGTCCCCGCACGCGCTGAAGGAGCCGTTTTCATGTCAACCACCATGGCGCTGTATGCAGCGCTGGCCTGCGGACTTGCCGCGGTCATCTACGGCTTCGTGCAGCGAAGCTGGATCCTGGCGCAGGACGCCGGCAACGCCCGCATGCAGGAAATCGCCAGCGCCATCCAGCAGGGCGCGGCGGCCTACCTGGCGCGGCAGTACAAGACCATCGCCATCGTCGGCGTGATCCTCGCCGTGCTCATCTTGGTCTTCCTCGATACCAAGACGGCCATCGGCTTCGTGCTGGGCGCGGTGCTGTCGGGCGCCTGTGGCTTCATCGGCATGAACATCTCTGTGCGTGCGAACGTGCGCACCGCGCAGGCCGCCACCCGCGGCATCGGCCCGGCGCTGGACGTGGCCTTCAAGGGCGGTGCCATCACCGGCATGCTGGTGGTAGGCCTGGGGCTGATCGGCGTGGTGCTGTTCTTCTGGTGGTCCACCGGCGCAGTGATGCCCAGCGACGGCAGCACGCTGTCGCAGGTGCTCAAGCCGATGCTGGGGTTCGCCTTCGGCTCGTCGTTGATCTCGATCTTCGCGCGCCTGGGCGGGGGCATCTTCACCAAGGGCGCCGACGTCGGCGCCGACCTGGTGGGCAAGGTCGAGGCCGGCATCCCCGAGGACGACCCGCGCAACCCGGCCGTGATCGCCGACAACGTCGGCGACAACGTCGGCGACTGCGCAGGCATGGCTGCCGACCTGTTCGAGACCTATGCCGTGACACTGATCGCCACCATGGCCCTGGGCGCGATCGTGGTCACCTCCGCACCCATGGCCGGGGTCATCTATCCGCTGGTGCTGGGCGCCGTGTCGATCATCGCGTCCATCGTCGGCTGCTATTTCGTCAAGGCCAGCCCGGGCATGGTCAACGTGATGCCGGCGCTGTACCGCGGCCTGGCCGTGGCCGGTGTGCTGAGCCTGATTGCCTTCTACTTCGTCAGCACGGCGATCTTTCCGGAGCCGGTGACCCTGGCTGACGGCCAGACCACCAGCGGCATCGCCTTGTGGGGCGCGTGTTTCGTCGGCCTGGCACTGACCGCCGCGCTGGTGTGGATCACCGAGTTCTACACCGGCACGCAGTACAGCCCGGTGCAGCACATCGCTCAGGCGTCCACCACCGGACACGGCACCAACATCATCGCCGGCCTGGGCGTGAGCATGAAGTCCACCGCCTACCCTGTGCTGCTGATCTGCGCCGCCATTTACGCGGCCTATGCGCTGGCGGGCCTGTACGGCATCGCGACCGCGGCCACCGCCATGCTCAGCATGGCCGGCATCGTCGTCGCGCTGGACGCCTACGGCCCCATCACCGACAACGCCGGTGGCATTGCCGAAATGGCCGAATTGCCCAGCAGCGTGCGCGACGTCACTGACCCGCTGGACGCCGTGGGCAACACCACCAAGGCCGTGACCAAGGGCTATGCCATCGGCTCGGCCGGCCTGGCGGCGCTGGTGCTGTTCGCCGACTACACCCATACCCTGGAAGGCCGGGGCATGACGGTCGCGTTCGACCTCAGCGACCCCTACGTCATCGTCGGCCTGTTCATCGGCGGCCTCATCCCCTACCTGTTCGGCGCCATGGCCATGGAAGCCGTGGGCCGCGCCGCCGGTTCGGTGGTGGTGGAAGTGCGGCGCCAGTTCGCCGACGGGCTGATCATGGCCGGCAAGCGCAAGCCCGACTACAGCGCGGCGGTGGACATGCTGACCACAGCGGCGATCAAGGAAATGATCATTCCCAGCCTGCTGCCCGTGGTGGTGCCGGTGCTGGTGGGCCTGCTGCTGGGCCCGGCCGCGCTGGGCGGGCTGCTGATGGGCACCATCGTCACCGGCCTGTTCGTGGCCATCAGCATGTGCACCGGCGGCGGCGCCTGGGACAACG
>JBBSCX010000059.1:0-13250 GCA_038249905.1 Burkholderiales bacterium | reverse complement strand
CCCGGGCGGCAGCTTGCATCTGCCATGCCAGCCGCGCAGCCAGTGTAGGCAAAGAGCCCGTGCATGTCTTTTCTTTTGATGCCGTTTGAGGCATGCTTGACGCAAGCTTCTTGCTCAAAGAAAGGTGAAAAGTAGGTGATCGAGCCAAAGAAAAAGAAATCCGAGAAACGAAGTCCTGCGCCAGCAGCCGAGACCGCCGAACCGTCCGAGGCCCACGGCAGCGCGCTGGACCGCTGGGACGTCGCCATCCTGGGCGAATTGCAGGCCGACGCGCGCCTGTCGAACGCCGAACTCGCCGCGCGCATCGGCCTGTCGGCCGCGCCCACCTGGCGGCGGGTGCGCTGGCTCGAGACCCAGGGCTACATCACCGGCTACCGCGCCGAACTCGACCGCCGCCTCATCGGCCTGGGCGTGCTGGCCTTCGTGCGCGTCGATGCCGAGCGCAACAACGCCGAAGGCACACAGGCACTGGAAGACGCCATCCGCAGCCTGCCCGAGGTCGTGGCCTGCCACTACATCAGCGGCACCGGCACCTTCGAGCTGCAGGTGCTGACCACCGACCTCGACGCCTATTCGCGCTGGACGCGCGAACAGCTGTTCAAGTTGCCGAACGTCAAGGATGTGCACACCCGCTTCAGCCTGGGCGAGGTCAAGGCCGGTGGCGCGCTGCCGCTGTCGCACCTGGGGCGTCGGCCCGCCTGAGGGCGCCTGGCCGGGTGGGCGCAGCCATGCGCTACCCTCGCGCACCGATGAGCGAGCCGCTGTCCACCCTGTCCGCATTCGAGCCCGCTGCCCGGCATGACGCGTCGGCAGGCGCGCCGGGCGTGCCGGGCGCGCCCAGGGCGCGGCACGCCGGCCAGCGTCTGCTTGACGCGCTGCTGACCACCGACCCGCCGCAGAGGCTGCGCCTGGCCCACGCCGGCCTGGCGATGCTGCTGCTGGCCGCCGGCGTGCTGGCCATGCACTGGTTTGCGGCCGTCGGTGTAGCGCAGGTCGCCCCCGTGGCCTGGTGGTCCGTCATCTCGCTGGGCGGCATGCTGATGTTCTTCGTGCTGATCCGCAGCGGCTGGTCCAGGCGCTGTGCCAACGCTTCGCTGACGGTGCCGCAGATGCTGTTTGCGCTGACCAGCGGCGCCGTCGCTTACACCCTGGTCGGCGCCGGGCGCGGCGGGGTGTTCCCGATCGTGATGGTGGTGCTGATGTTCGGCATGTTCACGGCCTCGCCGCGGCAGATGCTGGGCGTGTCGGCCTATGCCGTGGCGGTGTTCGCCAGTGCCATGGCCGTCATGGCCTGGCTCGACCCGCTCACCTACCCGCCGGCGGTGGAGCTGGGGCACTTCCTGATGGTGGCCACGATGATGCCGGCGGTGTCCTGGCTGGCCGGGCGCATGTCGCGGCTGCGGCAACGCGCACGCCAGCAGCGCAGCGACCTGGCGCAGGCCTTGACCCGCATCCGCGAGCTGGCCACGCGCGACGAACTCACCGGTCTCATCAACCGCCGCCACATGGGCGAATTGATGGCGCAGGAGCACCAGCGCTGCATCCGCAATGGCCAGACCTTCTGCGTCGGCCTGTTCGACATCGACCATTTCAAGGCCTTCAACGCCGAGCACGGCCACAGCGTCGGCGACGCCGTGCTGCGCGCCGTGGCGCACGAGGCGCAGCGCCAGGTGCGGGCCTCGGACCTGCTGGCGCACTGGCGCGGCGGCGAGTTCCTGTTGATGCTGCCCGACACGCGCGTGGCACTCGCCCGCGGCGGCCTGGAACGCCTGCACCAGCGGCTGGGCGCGCTGCGCATCGTGCTCGGTGCCCAGGCGGTGTCGATCACGCTGTCGGCCGGGTTGGTCGAGCACATCGCCGGCGAGAGCGTCGAGCAGACCCTGGACCGCGCCAAGCAGGTGCTGCAGGACGCCAAGGCCCAGGGCCGCGACCGCGTCGTGGTGGCGGGTTGAAGCGGGCAGGGTGCAGCGGAATGCGGCGGACAAGATGTGGCTGTTGATCCTTGAGGCCCTGCTCGCGCTGGCGCTGCTGGGCTTTGCCGTGTGGTGGACGATGTTCTCGGGCCGCCGCCCCGACCCGCCACCGCCACCGCTGCAGGACGACGACGAAAGGCCGCCGCCGGACCGGCCCGCGTCCTGAACCTCGGGCGCTGAACTTCCAGCCCGAGCTTCAGGCGGGCGGCGGCCACAGGAAGGACAAGGGCGCGCTTCGCAGCCGGCGCCGCAATGCCGCCCAGATGCGCGCACGGTCGGTCAGCCGCACACCGCGTGACCGCAGCGCCACTGTGAAGGCCAGGCCGAAGCTGACCCCCACGTTCAGCAGCCCCGTCAGCGGGATCGCCAGCACACACCACCAGAAGGCCGGCAGGGTCAGCACGCTCAGGCCCAGTGCGCCGGCGGCCGCGGCCACCTGGCCGGTGCTCAGGGTGACGTGACGCACCTCCAGCCCCAGCGCGAAGAAGCTGGCCAACGCCGGCACCAGCCCCAGCATCATGCCCAGCGAGATGTTGGCCGCCAGGCCCGAGATGTTCTTGCGCCACCACGTCGCCCAGCGCCCGGCGCGCGCGGCACCCAGGCGCGCGACGATGCGCGGGTTCCAGGCGATGGCGCTGTCCAGGCGGTGGAAGACAAACCAGTTCTCGGCCCAGCCCGCGATCAGCGAACTGGCAAACAGCAGCACGCCGGTGAAGGCGGCGAAGAACAGCGTCGGTCCCAGCAAGCTCAGCGAGTCCAGCACGTAGCTGGCGGTCGCGGCGCCCACCACAGGCGCGCCAAACACGCCCCAGCACAGCAACTGCACCGCCAGCACCAGCGGCGCGCAGGCGGCGAGGTTGCCGATGATGCCGGCGGCCTGCGAACGGATCAGCGCCGCGACCCGATTGACGAAGGTCTCGATCGCCTCATCGGTCGCGCGGGCGCCGCCGGTGGGCAGCGAGGCCGCCAAAGCCGGGGCCGTCATCGCCGGCTGCTTGGTGGCCACCGTCCAGTGCAGCAGCATGACGATGACGAAGCTGATGGCGTAGTTGGTGCCCGACCAGAAACCGGTCCAGAAGGCCGTCAGTCCCAGCGCGCCGATGGCGAACTTGACGAAGGTGGTGCCGGCGATGATGGCGCCGCCGCCGGCCGCGCGGCGCAGCATGGCGCGGTAATCGTCGCGGCTGCGGGTGATGTAGTGCTCGCCGGACTCGGCGCTGCGTTCGGTCACCTTGCGGGCCAGCAGCGAGTAGTGGCTCGCCAGCAAGGGGCGCAGGCCGCTCTGTTCGGCCAGCGTGCGCACCAGCGACGCCATCAGGCGCAGCCATTCCGGCACCGGTGCGGGCGTCAGGATGCAGTTCAGCAGCTGTTCGATGCGGCGGCAGCGGCCGCGCATCTGGTCCATGGCGTAGACGATGTCCACCGAGATGCCATGGCTCTCCAGGTGCGACGTGACACTGGACGTGGCGATGCGGCAGGCGTCGAGCAGGGCGCGCAGCAGCATGGCCTGGCGCAGCGCCTCGGCATGCCCGGCGTCGCCGGCCAACACCGCGTCGCGCAGGGCGACAGAGCAGGCATTGAGCTGGCCGAAGGGGTCGGACTTCACGGCCGCCGGGTCCATGCGCACACGCAGCGCCGGCGTGTAGCCCGCGGCGTGCACGGCGCTGACGAGGATGGTCATCGCCTCCAGCAGCATCTCGCGCCAGGCGCCTGCGCCTGGCGCCAGCAGGGCCGCCAGCCGCTCCAGGGTGGGCGTGTCGATGGCTTCGATCCAGACGTCGTCGCCGGGCACGAACAGCAGCGAGAACAACGACGCCAGGTCGGTCGTCTCCGGCGTACCCGGCAGCAGCCGCAGGCGCAGCCGTTCCAGCACCTCGCTGGCCAGCGACTGGCGCGAACTGAAGCCGAAGTCGGCGAACAGCGCCGCCGCGTCGATGTCGCGCCAGAACACCGCCAGCATGCCCTGCACCTGGCCGCGCAGCACCGGCTGCGCGTCGAGCTGGTTCAGCAGATGGCGCAGGCGGCGCACCGGCAGCTGCGTGCGCGGCGCGTCGGAGGACGAGGGCGCAGGCCCGCCAGGCGCCGACAGCCGTTGCGTCGACGCCGCCGGGGCGTGACGCAGCCACTCCATCAGGCGCACCAGCCAGAGATGCCGCGGCGCCAGCGACGCCTTGGCGTCGGCGGCGTTGATCAACGCCGTCAGGTCCCAGGGCGATGCCATGTGCCGGTCGTCAGCTGCTCAATGCAGCAGGCCGGGGAAGACCATTTCGAACGGCGGCACTGGGGCTTCGAAGGGCTTGGCCTCTTCGGTCATGCAGAAGAAGGTGCCGCGCATCTGCCCGTGCGGCGTGGCGATGCGTGTCCAGCTGGTGTACTCGAACTGCTCACCCGGCTGCAGCAGCGGTTGGTGGCCGACGACGGCCAGGCCGCGCACATCTTCGCGCCGGCCGTCGGCGTCGGTGACGATCCAGTGGCGCGCAATCAGCTGTGCTGCGATGTCGCCGCTGTTGCGGATCTGCACCGTGTAGGCAAAGGCAAAGGGGCCCTCGGGGGGACGAGACTGCTCGGGCAGGTACTGCACGGCAACGGTGCAGGTGAACTCGGGATGCGACATCGGCTTCATTCTAGGCAGCCGTTTGACGGACCCGGCCAGCGCCTCCGCCATGGCCCAGGCTGTCTCAGGCGCGACGGTCGATGCGCCGCGCCAGCACCACCGACGTGGTGGTGCGCGCCACGCCGTCGATGCTGCCGATCTCGTCGAGCAGCCCGTCCAGGCGCGCCGGCGAGTCGGCGCGCAGCAAGGCGATGTAATCGAACTCGCCGCTGACGGCCAGGAGCTGCCGCAGCTCGGGCAGCGTGGCCAGTCTGGCCGTCACCTCGCGTGCCGACTTGGGGCTGACGGTGATGCCGACGAAGGCTTCGATGCAGCGCTCGTCTTCTGCCTGCCCCAGCCGCACCGTGTAACCGACGATGACCCCCTGTCGTTCCAGCCGCTGCAGCCGCGCCAGTACCGTGGTGCGCGCCACACCCAGGCGCCGTGCCAGGTCGGCGGTGGGAGTGCGGGCATTCGCCTGCAGCAGGGTCAGCAGCGCACGGTCGAGCTCATCGAGTGACATGTGGTGACGATTGTGTGACTCGACGTCATCCAATCCACGGTTTCGGGCGTTAAATCGACACCGCGGCTAAACGAAGACTTGCAGTGAGTCATCACCCTCGACCCAAAAACTCACACACAGCCATTGAGCAGAGGCAGACCATGAAGACCCGACAAATCACCCTGGCCGGCGGCGAGACGCTGCAGGTCCCGCAGTGCATACAACGCATCGACCACCGCGCCACCCACGGCTGGCAGCTGCGCTATGGCGGCACCAAGCTGTACTCCGACGGGGTCGGCAAGCCCGAGGCCTCGCTCGCACGTGCGACCAAGGAACTGCTGCGTCGCATCGCCACGCTGCCGGCACCCACCACCTTGCAGGCCCAGCCCAGCATCAACAAGAGCAGCGACCTGCCGGTCGGCATCTCCGGGCCCATCCTGCGCCAGCGCCGCGGCAGCCGCGTGCGCGACGCCAGCCTGTCGGTTTCGATACCGCGCTTCGGCGAAAAGCCGCAGCGCCGCAATGTCTACATCGGCACCGAGAACACCTACACCCACGACCGCTACGAAGTCGCGGTGACCAAGGCGATGGAGATCCGCGCCCAGGCCGAGGAGGCCTACCGCCGCGCCGCCACGCGCGCCAAACGGGCGGAAGGCAAGTCGCTGAAGCAGCAGATCCGCGACGCCGCTGTGGTGGGGCACTGAGCACGCGATCGAACCGCCCCGGGGCGGTTGATGCCTGAACGCGGGCCAGGCGACGGGCGCTGTGCACGCGCCGCGCGGCCGCCCCCTCGACCTGCCTCGCGCACGCCATGCCGCCGAGACTGAACTGCGCCACCTTGCAAGCCGTCATCGTCGATCTGGACGGCACCATGGTCGACACCGTCGGCGACTTCGAAGTCGCGCTGCGCCTGACCCTGGCCGAGCTGGGCTGGCCGCCGGTGGGGCGCGACTTCATCGCCCGCACCGTGGGCAGGGGCTCGGAGCACCTGCTGACGCGCACCCTGGCCGAGGTCGGCGCCCCGGCGGACCTGCACCAGCGTGCCTGGCGGCTCTACCAGCAGCACTACCTCGGCATCAACGGGCAGCACTCGGCCGTGTTCCCGGGCGTGGTCGAGGGCCTGCAGGCGCTGCGCACCCGCGGCCTGCGCCTGGCTTGCCTGACCAACAAGCCCCAGGCCTTCGCGCAGCCGCTGCTGGCGCTGAAGGGGCTGGACGGCTACTTCGACCACACTTTTGGCGGCGATGCCTTTGCGCGCCAGAAGCCCGACCCGCTGCCGCTGCTGGAGACCTGCAAGGCCCTGGGCAGCACGCCGGCGACGACGTTGATGGTGGGCGATTCGCGCAACGACGCCGAGGCCGCCCGCGCGGCCGGCTGTGCCGTGGTGCTGGTCAGCTACGGCTACAACCACGGCGAACCCGCCGCCAGTGCGAAGCCTGACGCGGTGGTGGACAGCCTGGTCGAAGTGGCGGCGCTGATCGAAGCCGCTGAACACCGCTGGGATGGCAGAAGGCCCTGCTAGACTTTCAGCGCCATGTGTCTCATCACTGCACCCCGTTCAAGCCCTCAGGCCAGGTCGCCAGACCGGGGAGCCTGGCCCTGGCGCCGCTGGCCCACGCTGCACGCCTGAGGCGCACACCTCGGGCCACGCCGGGCGCCCCGCGCCCGAGGTTCATTCAGGGCCGGCCCTAGCGGCCGGCAAGACGGTCCAACACGGACCGCCAGGGGCAAACCAGTGATCACCGAACTCGAATTCAAGAGCCTGGCCGCGCAGGGCCACAACCGCATCCCGCTGCTGCTCGAGGCCTTTGCGGACCTGGAGACGCCGCTGTCGCTGTACCTGAAACTGGCCGGCGGCCAGGCGCACAGCTTCTTGCTGGAAAGTGTGGTCGGCGGCGAACGCTTCGGCCGCTACAGCTTCATCGGCCTGCCGGCGCGCACCTTGCTGCGCGCGCGTGGCTTCACGACCGAGGTCGTGACCGCCGGCGAGGTGGTCGAGCGGCATGAAGGCAACCCGCTGGACTTCATCGCCGGCTACCAGTCGCGCTTCAAGGTGGCGCTCAGCCCCGGCATGCCGCGTTTCTGTGGCGGCCTGGCCGGTTACTTCGGCTATGACGCGGTGCGCTACATCGAGCCGAAACTGGCGCAGACCTGGAAGTCCGGCGGCATCGACACCCCCGACATCCTGCTGCTGCAGTGCGAAGAACTGGCCGTCATCGACAACCTGTCGGGCCGCCTGTACCTGATCGTCTATGCCGACCCAGCCCAGCCCGAGGCCTACTTCAAGGCCAGGAAGCGGCTGTCGGAACTGGCCGACCGGCTGAAGTACAGCGTCACCGCGCCGCCCGTCAGGCGCGGCCCCAGCTATGCCGTGGAGCGCGAATTCGACAAGGCCGCCTACCTGTCGGCTGTCGAGCGCGCCAAGGAGTACATCGCCGCTGGCGACATGATGCAGGTGCAGGTAGGTCAGCGGCTGAAGAAGCGTTACACCGAAAGCCCGCTGAGCCTGTACCGCGCACTGCGGTCGCTGAACCCCAGCCCGTACATGTATTTCTACGACATGGGCGACTTCCAGATCGTCGGCGCCAGCCCCGAAATACTGGTGCGGCAGGAGCGCACGGCCGAGGGCCAGAAGGTGACGATCCGCCCGCTGGCCGGCACGCGCCCGCGCGGCGCCACGCCCGAACTGGACCAGGCGCTGGAGGCCGAACTCAGCGGTGACCCCAAGGAACGTGCCGAGCACCTGATGCTGATCGACCTGGCGCGCAACGACATCGGCCGCATCGCCAAGACCGGCACGGTCAAGGTGACCGATGCCTTCGCCATCGAGCGCTATTCGCATGTCATGCACATCGTCAGCAATGTCGAGGGGCAGTTGCTGGACGGCATGAGCAGCCTGGACGTGCTGCGCGCCACCTTCCCGGCCGGCACGCTGACCGGCGCGCCCAAGATCCGCGCAATGCAGATCATCGACGAGCTCGAACCCGTCAAGCGCGGCATCTACGGCGGTGCCTGCGGCTACCTCAGCTTTGCCGGCGACATGGACGTGGCCATCGCCATCCGCACCGGCATCATCAAGGACCACACGCTGTACGTGCAGGCCGCAGCCGGCGTGGTCGCCGACTCCGTGCCTGAAATGGAATGGCGTGAGACCGAGCACAAGGCGCGGGCGCTGATCCGTGCGGCGGAGCTGGTGGAAGAGGGATTCTGAGATGCTGCTGATGATCGACAACTACGACAGCTTTACCTTCAACTTGGTGCAGTACTTCGGCGAACTCGGCGAACGGGTGCAAGTGGTGCGCAATGACGAGATCACCGTCGAGGGCATCGCCGGTCTGCGGCCCGACCGCCTGGTGCTTTCGCCCGGCCCCTGCAGCCCGGCCGAGGCCGGCGTGTGCGTGGATGCGATCCGCGCCTTCACCGGCCGCCTGCCGATCCTGGGCGTGTGCCTGGGCCACCAGGCCATCGGCGCGGCGCTGGGGGGTGATGTGGTGCGGGCGCAGGTGCAGATGCACGGCAAGGCCAGCACCATCCACACCGACGGGCGTGGTGTGTACCGTGGGCTGCCGGCGGCTTTCAGCGTCATCCGCTACCACTCGCTGGCGATCGCGCGCGACACATTGCCGGCGCTGCTGGAGGTCACGTCGACGTCAGAGGACGGCGAGATCATGGGCGTGCGCCACCGTGAACTGGCAGCCACCGCCACGCCGCTGGAAGGCGTGCAGTACCACCCCGAATCCATCCTCAGTGAACATGGCCACGCCCTGCTGCGCAACTTCCTGGACATGAGCCGCCCGCAATGAGCCCCACCGTCGACCTGCGCAGCGACACCGTCACCCGCCCGACCGCGGCCATGCGCGCGGCCATGGCCGCCGCCGAGGTCGGCGACGATGTCTTCGGCGACGACCCGACGGTCAATGCATTGCAGCGGCGCATGGCCGAGATGCTGGGTTTCGAGGCCGCGCTGTTCATGCCCACGGGCACGCAGAGCAACCTGTGCGCGCTGATGGCCCATTGCCAGCGCGGCGACGAATACCTGGTCGGCCAGATGGCCCACACCTACCGCTGGGAAGGTGGCGGTGCCGCGGTGCTGGGCAGCATCCAGCCGCAGCCGCTGCCGCAGCAGGCCGATGGCCGCATCGCGCTGGCCGACATCGAAGCCAACATCAAGCCCGACGACGCGCACTTCGCGAAGACGCGGCTGCTGACGCTGGAGAACACCTGGGGCGGGCAGGTGCTGGCGCTGGACTACATCACGGCCGCCACTGCGCTGGCACGGCGCAAGGGCCTGGCGACGCATCTGGACGGCGCGCGGCTTTTCAACGCCGCCGTGGTGCAGGCGCAGGCCGCTGGCACGGATGCACGCCACGAAGCGCGGCGCATCGCACAGCATTTCGACAGCGTCAGCGTCTGTTTCAGCAAGGGGCTGGGTGCGCCGGTGGGCTCGGCGCTGTGCGGCAGCACGGACCTGATCGCCCGCGCCCACCGCTGGCGCAAGATGGCCGGTGGGGGCCTGCGCCAGGTCGGTCTGCTGGCGGCAGCCGTGATGCATGCGCTGGACCACCACATCGATCGCCTGGCCGAGGATCACGAAAACGCGCAACGCCTGGCGGCGGGCCTGTCGGACCTGCCCGGCGTCTATGTGTCGCCGCCACAGACCAACATCGTCTTCGTCACCCTCGCGCCCGAGAAGGTGGCTGGCGCCGTCGACCGCCTGAAGGCGGTCGGCATCCTGGCCACCGGCCTGTACCAGCTGCGCCTGGTCACGCACCTGGACATCAGCGCCGCCGACATCGAACGCGCCATCCCGCTGCTGCGCCAACACCTCTGAAACTGCTTCGGATGCCCGCCATGCCCATGCCCATGACCCCGACCGAGGCGCTGACGCGCTGCATCGAGCACCGCGAGATCTTCCACGACGAGATGCTGTCGCTGATGCGGCAGATCATGAGCGGCGAGATGTCGCCGGTGATGATCGCCGCGCTGGCAGTGGCGCTGCGGGTGAAGAAAGAAACGATCGGCGAGATCGCCGCTGCCGCCCAGGTGATGCGCGAGTTCGCCACACCCGTGCAGGTGGCCGACAAGACGCATCTGGTCGATATCGTCGGCACCGGCGGCGACAGCGCGCACACCTTCAACATCAGCACGGCCGCCACCTTCGTGGCCGCTGCCGCCGGGGCGCGCGTGGCCAAGCATGCGGGGCGGGCGGTGTCGTCCACCAGCGGGTCGGCCGACGTGATGGAAGCGCTGGGCGCCTTCATCGGCCTGAGCCCCGAGCAGAGCGCGCAGTGCCTGGCCGAGACCGGCATCTGCTTCATGTTCGCGCCCAACCACCACGCGGCGATGAAACATGCCGCGCCGGTGCGGCGTGAATTGGGCGTGCGCACGATCTTCAACATCCTGGGCCCGCTGACCAACCCGGCCGGCGCCCCCAACCAGCTGCTGGGCGTGTTCCACCCCGACCTCGTCGGCATCCAGGTGCGCGTGCTGCAGCGACTGGGGTCGGACCACGTGATGGTCGTGCACGGCATGAACGGCATGGACGAGATCTCGCTGTCGGGCGAGACCCTGGTGGGCGAATTGAAAGACGCTGCGGTGCGTGAATACACCGTGCATCCCAGCGACTTCGGCCTGCCGGTTTACGACAGCCGCGTGCTGAAGGTGGCGAACAAGGAAGAAAGCGTGCAGTGCATCCAGCGCGCGCTGGCCAACGAGGACGGACCGGTGCGCGACATCGTGCTGCTCAACGCCGGTGCGGCCGTCTACTGCGCCGGCGTGGCCGACAGCGTGGCCGAGGGCGTGAAGCGGGCGCGCGAGGCCGTGGCCAGCGGCCGTGCGGCGGCCAGGCTGAGCCAGTTCGTCGCCACGACACAGCGCTTCCGACCGGTCGCCTGAACGTCGCTTGAACCTCGCTTGAACCTCGCCTGAGCAGCGCCCGAACATGTCCGACATCCTGCAGCGCATCGTCGCCGTCAAGCACGAAGAACTGGCCGCGGCGCGCATCAAGCGCAGCCTGGCGAGTTGGCGTGAAGAGGCCGAGTCGCGGGAACGCAGTGCTGACCTGCGCGGCTTCGAGGCCGCGCTGCGCAGCCGGCTGACCGCTGGCAAGGCCGCCGTCATCGCCGAGGTGAAGAAGGCGAGCCCCAGCAAGGGCGTGCTGCGCGAGCACTTCGTGTCGGCGCAGATCGCCGAGAGCTACGAAAACGGCGGCGCCGCCTGCCTGAGCGTGCTGACCGACGAGCGCTTCTTCCAGGGCAGTACCGCCTACTTGCAGCAGGCGCGCGCCGCCTGCACATTGCCGGTGCTGCGCAAGGACTTCATGGTCAGCGACTACCAGGTCTTCGAGGCCCGCGCGATCGGCGCCGATGCCATGCTGCTGATCGCCGCCTGCCTGGACGACGCGCAGATGGCCGACCTCGAGGCCGTGGCGCTGGCACTCGGCCTGGCGGTGCTGGTGGAGGTGCACGACGGCGACGAACTCGAACGTGCGCTGCGGCTGAAGACGCCGCTGGTCGGCATCAACAACCGCAACCTGCGCAATTTCGAGGTCACGCTGCAGACCACGCTGAACCTGTTGCCGCGGGTGCCGGCGGGCAAGCTGCTGGTGACCGAGAGCGGCATCCTGGCGCGCGCCGATGTGCTGCGCATGCGCGATGCGGGTGTGCATGCGTTCCTGGTCGGCGAGGCCTTCATGCGCGCGCCGCAGCCCGGCGTGGCGCTGCGCGAACTCTTCGACTGAGCTGCACTGCGCTTGGACGCGCCGCCTGACGCGCCGCCTGACGCGCAGTCTTCGTCAGGGCTGAGGGTGCCGCTGGGGGCGTTGCTGCGTCAGGACCATGGCGATTGGCAGCCCTTGCTGGACGACTGGCGGGCCAGTCCTGCGGGCGTGGCGACCATTGCCGCCGTGGACGCCCGTGTGGCCGCCGGTTCGGTGGTCTATCCCGCCGACGTCTTGCGCGCCCTGCGCCTGACGCCGCGCGCTTCGGTGAAGGTCGTGATCCTGGGGCAGGACCCGTACCACGGCCCCGGGCAGGCCGACGGGCTGGCCTTTTCGGTGCCGCCGGGTCAGCGGCTGCCGCCCAGCCTGCGCAACATCGTGGCCGAACTCCGCCGCGACCTGGGTCTGCCGGCGCCAGGTTCGGGCACGCTCCAGGCCTGGGCGGCGCAGGGCGTGCTGCTGTTGAACACGAGTCTGACGGTCGAAGCCGGCCGGCCCGCGAGCCACGCCAGGCTGGGCTGGTCGGTGCTGACCGACGCGCTGCTGGACGCGCTGGCGGCCGACCCGCAGCCCAAGGTCTTCATGCTCTGGGGCGCACACGCGCAAGCCGCCGCGCCGCGCCTGGCGGGTGCCGGCGCAGCGACCCGGGGTCATCTGCTGCTGCGCTGCAACCACCCTTCGCCGCTTTCGGCCCGCCGCCCGCCAGTGCCGTTTGTCGGCTGTGAACACTTTGGCCATGCCAGTCGCTTCCTGGCCGCCGCCGGGCGCGCCGGGATCGACTGGCGCTGGGGTTGACGCCGGACCTCCGGCCCCCGGGCTTGCACGCACATGGCTGGCCAGTGGGTTGGCCCGATAAAGCGCCGTGCTACACTCACAGGCTCTCCGGAGGGGTGCCCGAGTGGCTAAAGGGGGCAGACTGTAAATCTGTTGGCTTACGCCTACGCTGGTTCGAATCCAGCCTCCTCCACCAGAGAAACTTCGGGCGAAGACATCGGGCGAAGACATCGGGCGAAGGCTTGGGTTCGGTCCAAGCGAGTTGTGGATTTGCCGGGCGGGAGTAGTTCAATGGCAGAACCCTAGCCTTCCAAGCTAATGACGCGGGTTCGATTCCCGTCTCCCGCTCCACGGTGGTTCACTCAGCGTCCTTCTTCAGGTTTTCAGCGTCGTCGCTACCGGTCTGTCGCCCACGCCCTCGGCGCCAGACCTGTACCGATGCCCATGTGGCTCAGTGGTAGAGCACTCCCTTGGTAAGGGAGAGGTCGCGCGTTCGATCCGCGCCATGGGCACCAGCCGAGTTTCATCCCCATCGTCGCACCGGCCCAGCCGGCTGCGATTCTTCTTCAGCCAGGAGCGCTCAAGATGGCAAAAGGCAAGTTCGAACGCACCAAGCCGCACGTGAACGTGGGCACGATCGGTCACGTGGACCACGGCAAGACGACGCTGACGGCGGCGATCACGACGATT
>JBBSCX010000058.1:0-13379 GCA_038249905.1 Burkholderiales bacterium | reverse complement strand
GCCCCCTCACACCCACCCCTGGCGCCACCTCGCTCCGTCGCGCAGATCCCGCCAGTCCAGCACAAAGCTGCGGCCCGAGTGAACGGCCTGCAACTCGACCTGATCAACGCGCAATGACGGCGGTTCGGGCTCGACCACGCGCACGACGACGAAGTGCTTTTCCTTGTGGCTGGGGTTCACCGCCGTCCACTTGCTGAATAGCAGCTTCTTCGGGCTCAGCGGATTCAGCGGATTCAGCCGGTTCAGCGTCTTGAGGCCGGGCGCGGGCGGTGCCGCCATGGGTGCGTGGGGCTCAGCTTTCGCCCACGATCCCGCGCCGCCGTGCCGAACGCCGCGAAAGCGCCACCAATCCCACCAGCCCCAGCGCCATCAGCGCCACGCTGGCCGGCTCGGGCACCACCTGCACCACCCTGCCGCCAAAGTCGACGATGTACAGCTCGCCGGCCGGGCCTTCGCCGAAGGACGAGATGTTGCCCAGCACGCCGCCCGCGCCGGCGTCCAGCATGGCGGTCAGATCGGTGGCGTCGGCCATGGTCTTGGGCAGCCCGTCGGCCAGCACCGACCAGATGCGGCCGCTGCTGAAGTCGCCGAACACATACTGGCCCCACAGCGGCGACCCGACCTCGCGCACCACATAGCCGCCGGTGATGGACTGGCCAAAGCTGCGCGTGTAGACCAGCAAGGGGTCCACCATGCCCGGCTGCAAGGGGCCGCCCACACCGGGTGTGGCGATGTCGCCTTCGCGCACGCGCCAGCCGAAGTTCTGGCCGCCGGTGCTGGCGGCACTGATGAAGTTGACTTCCTCGCGCGCGCTCTGGCCGACATCGGCAATCCACAGGTTGCCGTTCAGGCGGTCGAAGCTGTTGCGGAAGGGGTTGCGCAGGCCGAACGCGTAGATCTCGCCGCGGCTGCCCGCCTCGCCGAAGAAGGGGTTGTCGGTGGGCACGCCGTAGTTGATGGAGGGGCTGGCAAAGTCGTCGCTGTTGATGTCGATGCGCAGCAATTTGCCCAACAGCAGGCCCTTGTTCTGCGCGAGGTTGTCCGGGTCGTTTCCGCTGCCGCCGTCGCCGGTGGCGATGAACAGATTGTTGGCGTCACCGGGCTTGAAGCCGATCCAGCCGGCCTTGTGGTTCGTGCGGCCGTTGGGCTGGTCGATGCGGATGACCTCGACCCGGCTCGCGGGGTCGGCCAGCAGCGCGCTGCTGCTGCGGTAGCTGGCCACCACCGTGTCCTGGTTGACGGGGTCGATGTAGTTGACGAAAAAGCGCTGGTAGCCGGACGACAGCGGGTCGGCATAACCCGGGTCGAAGGCCAGGCCGAGCAGGCCTTGTTCGGCGGGGGTACTGACAGAGATGTTCAGGAAGTTGCTGACCATGCCGCCCTGCACGGCCTTGATGGCGCCGCCCTTTTCGACCACGTACACCGGCCCGCCGGCCAGCGGCGAGGTGGCAAACAACGGTTCACTCAGCCCGCTGGCAATCAGCCGGGTGTCCAGCGTCATGGCGGTGGCCGGTGCCGCCGCGGCGACGGCCCGGCAGCCCAGCAGGGCCCAGTTGCGGTGCAGATTCATCGGGGACTCCTTGTGGGTTGGGCGGCAAGCGATGGGTCGGCAGGCTACGGCGCCGCCGTTCGCACGGTCTGTGCGCCGGCCGCCACTGTGTCGTCGATGGCGCCGACGGTCTGCTGCCAATCTAGGGGGGGTCGGCGCTCGGCGCTGCCTCTGAACCTCTGCCCGTTGCGCGCCGGGGCCGCTACCCGTCGGTGCCGCGTGCGAAGGCCCGTTCGACTGCGCGTTAGCGAACAGAAGTGCGTTGAACAAGCCGCGAGCATGACCGACTGATTGGATCGCGGAGGAGCCGGGCATGCACAAATACCGCGTCGTTCACAGGACCGACGACGACGAGTTCGTCGCTCTGCGCGATGGCTCGGGGCGCTATCACGTCGCGCGGCCACTGAAGGCGAAGCCGCCTTTGCGCGCGCTGCTGCAGGGCGACAAACCGCACCTGGGCTTTGGCATGCTGCTGTGCACGCAATCGGGCCAGGTGTTTCGCATGATCTTCGAGCGCATCAACGACGTCGCCAACGAGTTGGACGCGCGGCGCTGATCCTTCGGCGCCCGCCGCCCTGCCCACGCCGCCCCGGCCGGGGCGGCGCGCGTACAGTGCGCGGTCTTGCAGGACCGCCCATGCGCATTGCCATCACGCCCCAGATCCGCCTGTTCGTCGACATCGAAGGCCCCGGTCTGGTGCCCGAGGGCCCCACGCTGCGCGAAAAACCCACCCTTCTGCTGCTGCACGGCGGCCCGGGCTATGACCACTCGGGCTTCAAGCCGCTGTTCACTCGCCTGGCCGATGTGGCGCAAGTCGTCTACGTCGATCACCGGGGCCACGGCCGCAGCGACCGCTGTCCGCCCGAGGACTGGACGCTGGACACCTTCGCCGACGATGTGGTGCGCCTGTGCGACGCGCTGGGCGTCGTCAAGCCCATCGTGCTGGGGCAGAGCTTTGGCGGCTTTGTCGCCCAGCGCTACCTCGCGCGGCACCCGGCGCATGCGGGCAAGGTGGTGCTGTCCAGCACCTCGCACCACATGGGCTTGCAGCGCAAATTGGACATGTTCGAGAAGTTGGGCGGGCCGGCTGCGCGCGACGCCGCCCGCGCCTTCTGGACCGCGCCCGGGCCCGACACCTGGGCGCCGTACAACCGGCACTGCCGGCGCTGGTACAACGTGCACGAGGTGCCGAACGACGACGCGCGCCAGCGCACCGTGTTCAACGAGCCCATCCTGTTTGCCAGTGTCGGCGGCGAGCAGCAGACCATGAACCTGCTGCCCGGCCTGGCCGCGGTGCGATGCCCTGTGCTGGTGATGGCAGGCGCGCAGGACCCGGTCACGCCGCTGGCGGACGCCCAGGACATCGCCGCCGCCATCCCGGCGCCCTGGGGCCGGCTGCAGGTGTTCCACAACGCCGGCCACGGCGCGTGGCGCGACGAGCCCGACGCGGCGCTGGCGGCGCTGCGCGCCTTCATCCTGGAGTGAAGGCCGCAGCGCACATGCCCGTCGAGATCGACCTGGCCCGCTGGCCGCGGCGCGCGGCCTATGAACATTTTCGTCGCTTCGACGCGCCCTTCTTCAACGTCACCGCCCGCATCGACGTGACGGCGCTGAAACCGGCGCTGCAGCGCGCGGTGCTGCCCGCCGGCACGGGCGGCGTGGCGCTGGCCCTGCACCACGCGGCGCTGCGTGTGGCCAACGGCCTGCCCGCCTGGCGCCGCCGCCTGGCCGGTGCCGCACATGACAGGGTGGTGGAGCATGCGCAGATCGACGCCAGCACCACGGTGCTGCGTGCCGATGGCAGCTTCGGCCTGGCCTGGTTGCCCTGGCAGGCGGACTGGGCGCCATTCGCACGGCGCGGCGCGGCGGCACTGGCCGCGGCGCGTACGGGGGATGACGTGGCCGGTACCAAGGCAGATATCGGCACAGGCATCGGCACAGGCACAGGCATCGGCATCGGCATCGGCGCTGCGGCCTCGGCCGAGGATGCCGATGAGGCCGGCAACGCACAGCGCCCTGCCGCCTTCGACCCGCGCCAAGAAGACGATGCCGTCATCCACTGCACCACCCTGCCCTGGGTGCACTTCACCAGCTTTCGCCACGCCATGCCCGGCCGCCCGCCGCCCCACGCCGACGGCAGCCCGGGCCGGCCCGACGTGGTGCCCAAGCTGGCCTTCGGCCGCATCGATGCCGGCATGCTGCCGCTGAGCGTGGACCTGCACCACGCGCTGGCCGACGGCATCGACGCCGGCCGCTTCATCGAAGGCTACCAGGCGCTGATGCGGGCGCCGCAGGACTGGCTCGGTGCCGGTGCCGGTGCCGGTGTCGGCGCCGGTCCCGGCATGCGTGGAGCCGGCTGATGCGCCTGCGACTGCGCCTGCGTGTGCCGCAAGGCTTGGCCCGTTGGCTGCCGAGCTGGACGCCCTTCCTGCGGCATGGCGGGCGTCACGCACCCGCGCGCCCCACGGCGTCCAGCGCCGCGCCCGAGGCCGTGGCGCGGGCCGCCGCCATGGGCTTGGCGCCGCCGGAGGTGGACGAATTTCCCGCCATGCCCTGGCTGCGCAAGCTGCTGATCGTCGGGCTGGCGGTGACCACCGCGGGGGGCATCTTCTGGACGATGCTCGAGCGCCCCGGCGCCAAGCCCGGGCCGGACGGGCGGCTGCTGCAGAGCGACACCAAGCGCTGCGCGCCGGGGCAGGCGCAGGACTGCGTGGGCGGTGTCGTGCAGGTGATCGTGCCCGCGGTGGCGGACTCGCCGGCTTCGGGCGCGGCTGAGGGCCGCTGAGCGGCGGGGGACGGGACGGGACGGGCCGGCGCTGGGCTTGGCTGGGCTTGGCTTGGCTGGGCTGGGCTGGGCTGGGCTGGGCTGGGCTCGGCTCGGCTAGACGCGGGTAGCGGTAGCGGTAGCGGTAGCGGTTGCCGTCGCAGTCGCAGCCGCAGCCGCAGCCGCAGCCGCCGTCTCCGTCGCCGTCTCCGTCGCTCCTGCGCCAGTTCTGCGCCGGTTCCGCGCGAGGGTCAGCGTGCGGGTCAGCGTGCGGGTCAGCGCGTGCGTTCGCGCCGCGGGGCTTCGGGGCGCGCGGCGGTGCCGGGTTCGGGCCTCGGTGCGCGGCGCTGCCACTCGTCGCGCTCGGCACGCGCCTGCGCCAGTTGCGGCTCGAAACTGGGCAAGTCGATGCGACGCAAGGTGCAGAAGTTGGCCGCGGTCAGGGGCGATGACTCCCAGGCGCGCAGCAGCGCGGCGCGGTCGCGGCGGGCCTCGTCTTCGGGGCCGCGGGACGGTGGCGGTTCGGCCTGCGGGGCGCGCGCAGCGGGGGGTGTGCGCTGCTCGGGCCGCAGGCCTGGCGCAGCTTCCCGGCGCGGTGGACGGTCGTTGCGCGGGGGCCCGTCCAGCCGTTCGCGCGACCGTTCGCTGGGCCGCCCGCCAGACCGCTCGCTAGGCCGTTCGCTGGGCCGCTCGCCAGACCGCTCGCCAGACCGCTCGCCAGACCGCTCGCCTTGGGCGCGGCTGTCGTCGCGCTGCGGACGGACGTCGCGGTGCCCCTGTGCTGCCGCGGGGCCTTGGGCGGGACGCGGGGGGCGAGGTGGGTGTGGCGGGCGATCCGGCCGATGGGGTCTGTCGGGCCGGGCGTCGGGTCCAGGCTGCGGCGCGGGGCCGTCCCCGACGGTGGCGGGCTGGTCGGGAATGCCAGACACGCCAGACACGCCGGGCACGTCAGCAACTGTGCCGCCAGCGGGCCTGGCGCCGCGGGCGCCACGTTCGGCGCGTTCGGCCTCGCGCTGCGCCTGGCGCTGCGCTGCGCGGCGCTCGTCGTGCAGCGCGCGGCGGCGCAGCAGCTCGGCGGCGGCGGCGTTGCGGTGTTCCTCGGCCACCTCGCCGGCGGGCTGGCCATCCAGGTCCAGCCGCTGCGGCGCCTTGCTCAGGGCCGACAGGTAGGGGTTGGAGGTCGTGTGCCGGTGCAGAAAGATGGACAGCGACTTGCGCGTGAACACGCCCGGCGCGCGCGCCTGGATATCGGCCTGGATGCGCAGCTTCAGCGGTTGCGGCGCGGCGCCGAACAGGGCGGGGAAGTGCTGCGCCAGTGCGGCCGCGACAGCGGCGGGCGAAAGCTCGGGTATGGGCGGGGCCGGGGCCGGGGGCGGGGCTGCAACCGGTGTCTCTGGCGATGGGCCAGCGAATGGGTCAACAGGAGGATCGGCAGGAGGAGGATCGGCAAGTGCGTCAGCGGTGGCATCGGCCTGTGCGTCCGCGGGCGCATCCGCAGTCTCGTCGTCCAGCGCGTCAGACGGGACGTCCCCAGCCACATCGGCTGGCGCATCAGCTGTCACCTCAGCTGGCGCATCGCCAGCCACTTCAGCAGGCGCATCGGCAGGCGCATCGCCAGCCACTTCAGCAGGCGCATCGGCAGGCGCATCGGCAGGCGCCGCATCACCCACCTCACCACCCACCTCACCAGCCGCGTCACCAGGCAGCACAGCAGCGGCCTCATCGGGCGCGTCAGCGCCGTGCACCGCTTCGGTCGCAGGTGTTGCAGCCTCTGCGGGCGCTTCGTTCGTGGCGGGCGCAGGGGCGGTGTTAGCCTCTGGCGCCGCCGTCGGGGGCAGGTTCATCGTGCGGTTTGGGGGTGTCGATCGGGCCGATTGTCGCCCTGCGCCGCCTGTCCTGTCGCGACCGCACTTCCCTGCACTCCATGGCCGTCTTTCCGCAAGGTCTCAGCCAGGTTGACGCGCGCTGCAATGCCGGCGAAAGGCGCGTGCTGCACCAGCTCAAGCGCTGCCTGGAAGACGACTACCTCGTCTGGCACGACATCCCCATCGGCCCGCGTGCGCGCCAGCCCGACTTCGTCGTGCTCAGCCCGCGCTGGGGCGTGCTGTTGCTGGAGGTCAAGGACTGGCAGCGCAGCACGCTGGTGGGCGGCAGCCGCGACGCGGTGGAGGTGCAGACCGCCGGCGGCCGCGTCACCCAGGCCCACCCGCTGCGCCAGGCGCGCGACTACGCCATGGAGCTGGTGCGGCTGATGCAGGCCGACCCGGCCCTGGTGCATGGCGACGGGCCGTTTCAGGGCCGGTTGCTGTTTCCGTATGGCTGGGGCGTGGTGTGTTCGCGCCTGCGGCGTGGCGATGTCGAAGGCAGCGACTTCGACACGCTGTTCCCGCCCGAGCGCACGCTGCTGCGCGACGATCTCGACGACAGCGTCGAGCCCGCCGCCTTGCAGCGCCGGCTGTGGGGCCTGTTCACCGTCAGCTACCCCCACACGCTGAGCCTGCCGCAGCGCGACCGCATCCGCTGGCACCTGTTCCCCGAGCTGCGGCTGGCGCAGCAGACGAGCCTGGACTTCGGCGCGGCCGAGGCGGGCCAGCCCACCCCGCCGCCGCTGCCGCTGCCGGACCTGCTGGCCGTGATGGACCTGCAGCAAGAGCAGGTGGCGCGCACGCTGGGCGAAGGCCACCGCGTCATCCACGGCGCGGCGGGTTCGGGCAAGACCATGATCCTGGTCTTCCGCGCCCAGTTCCTGGTCGCCGCAGCCCGCCCCGAGCAGCCCATCCTGGTGCTGTGCTTCAACCGCACGCTCGCCGACCGCATCGACAGCCTGCTGCGCCAGCGCGGCGTGGACGAGCGTGTGCAGGTGCGCACCTTCCACGGCTGGTGCCAGGACCTGGCGCGCAGTTATCAGCTGGGCCCGCCTGCTGCCCTGAAGGGCGACGCCTACTTTCAGGCCCTGGCGGCGTCGGTCGAGCACGCGGTCGAGACCGGGCGTGTGCCGGGTGGACAGTACAGCGCGCTGCTGATCGACGAGGCGCACGACTTCGAGGACGCCTGGCTGCGCATCGCCACGCGCATGGTCAGCCCGGCCACGCGCAGCCTGCTGGTGCTGTACGACGACGCGCAATCCATCTACCAGGCACGGCGGCGCAAGTTCAACTTCGCCAGCGTCGGCATCGAGGCCCGCGGCCGCACCAGCATCCTGCGCCTGAACTACCGCAACACCGCCGAGGTGATGGCGCTGGCGGTGCGCGTGGCGCGGCAGCTGCTGGACGACGGGGCGGGCCAAATGGATGGCAAGGGTGGGATCGACACCGACGACACCCACGACGACCGCCTGCCCCTGGTGCAGCCCGCCAGCGCCGGTCGCCGCGGTGCGCTGCCGGTGCTGCTGGGTGCGCGCAGCGAGGCCGAAGAAGCCGAACTGCTGGCCGAGCGCATCGCCGCCCTGCTGGCCGACGGCGCCGCGCCCGACGACATCGCCGTGCTGGCGCGGGCGAAGTGGCAGTTGCGCGAGATCGAGCGCGTGCTGACGCAGCGCGGCCTGCCGCTGCAGTCGATGCAGCAGCAGGCCTTCCGGCGCTTCGATTGGCAACAGCCCAGCATCAAGCTGCTGACATTGCACAGCGCCAAGGGGCTGGAGTTCGCGCATGTCTTCGTCGCCGGCCTGCAGGCCCTGCCGATGGGTGGCGAGAGCGTCGACGACGCGGCGCGGCTGCTGTACGTGGCCATGACGCGGGCCACGCGCAGCCTGGTGCTGTCGGCGGTTCAGTCCGCCAGCGGCGGTTCGGCCCTGGTGCGGCGCGTGCGCACGGCATTGGACGAGGTGGCGCGGCAGTTCGCGGCACGGGCTGACGGCACAGAATGAAGCCACCATGCCCAGCCGCCAGCGCAAGTCCACCGCCCCGCCCCTGCCCGCCATCGATGCCGCATCGCGCCCCGAACGCTGGGCCCTGAGTGCCGGCGACGCCCCGACCGCGAGCCTGACGATCCCCGCCGACGCCCGGCGCGAACGCCGCTTCGAGATCGCCTGCGCGATGACGGTGCAGGGTCTGGCCGAGGCGGCTGGGGCCTGGCACGAGATGACGGTGTGGGCCGACGGCCAGCAGCAATGGACGCGGCGTGTGCCCACCCACAACCCCGGTGCCTGGGACGGCCTGGACTTCCGCTTCCGCCGCAGCGTGGCCGTGGGCCGCAGCTGCCGCATCGTCGTCACGGTGGCCTGCCAGGGAGGGCGGCGCCGCAGTCTGGAAATCGAGGCCGACGAGGTCTGATGCTTCTGATTGGTCACTTAAAGCCATGTGTGTACACTGCCCCGTGTGCACTGAATGGCATCGTGCACTGCTGAGGTATTGCCGGCTCATTTCCAGCTCACTGTCGGCTCACCGCCAGATCACTCCATAAGCACGCTCGCCGTCATGAAAAACATCACCCTGAGTGCCGACGAGGCGCTGATCGAAGAGGCCCGTGCCCGTGCCCGGGCCGAGGACTCGACCCTGAACGAGCAGTTCCGGCTCTGGCTGCGCGCCTACACGCATCAGCGCAACCGCGCCGACGAGGCCATGGCCGCCGTCGCTGCGGTGCGCCAGGGCACGGGCACGGGCGGGCGCCGTTACACCCGCGACGAGATGAATGAGCGCTGACTTTCTCGACAGCAACGTGCTCGTCTATCTTTTCGACGAGCGCGACGCCTTGAAGCGCGAACGTGCCGAGACCCTGGTGCGCCAGGGCCTCGATCGGCGCAGCGCCCACATCAGCTTCCAGGTGGTGCAGGAAACGCTGAACGTGCTGACGCGCAAGCTGACGCCACCGGTGCCGCCCGCGCAAGCGCAGAGCCTTCTTGGCGCCTTGCTGATGCCGCTGTGCCGCGTGTGGCCGTCCGAGGCGCTGTACCGCCAGGCGCTGGGCCTGCAGGCGCGCTGGCGGTTCAGCTTCTACGACGCGCTGATCGTCGCGGCGGCGCTCGAGGCAGGCTGCACGCGGCTGCTGACCGAAGACCTGCAGGACGGCCAGCAGGTCGAGACGCTGCGCATCGAGAACCCGTTCCGCGGTCCCTGACGGGTTCAGCCAGCCTTCGCCAAACGCAGCGGTAGGCTGCGCAGCCGCTGCCCCGTCAGCGCAAAAACGGCGTTGGCCACCGCCGGCGCGGTCGGCGCCATGACCGGTTCGCCCACGCCCTGCGGGTGGGCCGTGCTGGCGATGATCTCGGTCAGCACCTGCGGGCACTGCGCCATGCGCAGGGCGGGTTGGTCGTGGAAGTTGCTCTGCTGCACCCGGCCCTGGTCGACCGTGATCTCGCCCAGCAGCGCCGCGCTCAGGCCGAAGGCGACGCCGCCCTCGGCTTGCTGGCGGATCAGGTTGGGGTTGACGGGCGTGCCGCAGTCGATGGCGCAGACCACGCGGTGCACGCGCAGGGCGCCGTCGGGGCCGAGCGAGACCTCGGCCACCTGGGCGACGATGCTGCCGAAGCTCTGGTGCAGGGCCACGCCGCGGGCCACCGGTGCGCCGTCGGCGGCAGGCGGTGCGGGCGTGCCCCAGCCGGATGCGGCGGCAGCGCGTTCCAGCACCGCGCGGTGGCGCGGGTGCTGCGCCAGCAGGGCCACGCGCCAGGCCACCGGGTCGGCGCCGGCGGCGTGGGCACATTCGTCGATGAAGCTCTCGTTGAAAAAGGCCATGTGCGAATGCCCGACCGCGCGCCAGAAGCCCACCGGCCAGCCGCTGTCGATGCGCTGGTGCCGCACGCGCGCGGCCGGGATCTCGTAGGCCTGATCGACGGCGCCTTCGACGCTGGTCTTGTCGGGGGCGATGCCCGGGACGTGCACCGCCGACGACAGCACGTCGGCCAGGGCCCCCTGCATGCGCCCGATCTTAGGCAGCCACAACCCGCCCGAGCCCCAGCGCGCCAGCACCTGCGGCACCGGTGAGGGCCCCGTGGCCAGGGCATCGATCGCCAGCAGACGGCCCTGGGCGTCCAGCCCGGCTTGCAGGCGCATGGCGGCGGGCGGACGGTAGAAATCGTGCGTGGTGTCTTGCTCGCGGCTCCACAGCGTCTGCACCGGCACGCCGGGCATCGCGGCGGCGATCTGCGCGGCCTGCGCCATGTAGTCCACCTCCAGCCGGCGCCCGAAGCCGCCGCCCAGCGCGGTGACGTGCACCGTCACCTGCCGGCGCTGCAGGCCCAACAGTTTGGCCACCACCGCGCGGCCGATGTCGGGCGACTGCGTCGGCGCCCAGACGGTGGCGCCGTCGGGCCCGACCTGCACCGTGCAGTTGACGGGTTCCAGCGCCATGTGCGCCAGCAGGGGCGCGCTGTAGTCGGCCTGCAGTCGTCGTGCGGCCTGTGCCAAAGCGGCCGGGGCGTCGCCGCGGTCCAGATAGGGGTAGCCCTGGTCGCCCTGGTCAGTCTCCAGCGCAGTCTGCAATTCGGCCATCAGGGCGCGGCTGGACACCCCCGCCAGCGGGCCCTCGTCCCACTGCACCGCCAGGTCGCGCGCCGCGCGCAGGGCCTGCCATGGGCGCTCGGCGATCACGGCCACGCCCCCGGTGGCGCCGGCATGGTCGACGCCGCCGGCCAGCACCACCACCTTCTTCACGCCCGGCAGGCGCTCGGCCGCGCCGATGTCGGCGCTGACGACGCGCCCGCCGGGAACAGGGCACATCTGCACGCTGGCGTAGAGCATGCCGGGCAGGCGCACGTCGATGCCGAAGCCGGCGGCGTTGCTCCCGCCCCCTGCGTTGCCTCCACCCCGCGTGTTGGCAGGCGTGTCCAGCCGCGCCAGCGGGCGGCCGATCAGGCGGAAGGCTGCGGGCGACTTCAGCACGACGCCATCGGGCACGGCCTGCTGCGCGGCCTGCACCGCCAGTTCACCGAAGCGCAAACGCCGGCCGTCGGGGTGGCCGACGACACCGGCAATCACCGTCAGCAGGGCCGCATCGGCGCCCCAGCGCTGCGCCGCGGCGGCCACCAGCATGGCGCGCGCGGCGGCGCCGGCCTCGCGCATCGGCAGCCACAGGTCCTTGATGCTGGTGGAGCCGCCGGTGATCATCACCCCCAGCTCGCGGCCGAGGTTGGCGGTCATCGTCTCCAGGCCTTCGCGCCACCAGCCGTGCTGGTCGGGGGTGAAGGCGGCGCCATCGACGGCGGCGGCCTGATTGGCGTAGATCGTGTCCAGCGGGCTGGCCTGCACCTGCACGGTGGCCCAGTCGGCGTCCATCTCCTCGGCCAGCAGCATGGCC
The DNA here is from genome assembly GCA_038249905.1 of Burkholderiales bacterium. Classification (GTDB taxonomy): domain Bacteria; phylum Pseudomonadota; class Gammaproteobacteria; order Burkholderiales; family Burkholderiaceae_C; genus Rubrivivax. The sequence goes on along the minus strand of JBBSCX010000058.1, from coordinate 1,833 downwards.
AGCCCGGTGTGCACGCCCTGGCCCATCTCCGACTTGGCCATCAGCACGGTGACGCGGTCGTCGGGGCTCACCAACACCCAGCCGTTCAGCGCCTGCTGGCCCGCGGCCACGGGCGGCGGCTGGCTGCCGTGCAGACGCTGGCGGGGCGGGCTCAGCGCCCAGCCCAGGGCCAGCGCGGTGGTGACGCCTGCCGCGGCACCGCCGAAGAGCAGGTGGCGTCTTTTCATGGCTTCATCGGGTCAGCGCGGGTTGGTGACGTGGGGTGCACCGGGGCGTGGCTTGCACGGGGATGTGGCGGTTGCAGCCTTCACGGCCGCCTGCCCGCGAGCATAGGCCCCTCCCGCGCTGCCCGACGGCTCCCCGGCGCGGGCAGGAATCCGCGCAAGGGCTTACGCTCGCGACCCGCCCGCCCGACCAGACAGCCCGCCATGAACCTTGCCCACCGTCTGCGCCAGATCGGCCCCGAGCGCCTGCTTGCCATGCGCCGCGGCATCGAAAAGGAAAGCCTGCGTGCCCTGCCCGACGGCAAACTGGCGCTGACCCCGCACCCGGCCGCGCTGGGCGCGCCGCTGACGCATCCGCACATCACCACCGACTTCAGCGAGAGCCAGCTCGAACTGATCACCGGCGCCCACCACGGTGTCGAAGAGGCGCTGGGCGAGTTGACGCGGGTGCACCAGTTCGTCGCCCGCACACTGGCGGCGGCTGCGGTCGATGCAGACCACGAAGAACGCATGTGGGTGTCGAGCATGCCCTGCGGCCTGCCCACCGACGAGACCATTCCGCTGGGCCTGTACGGCACCAGCAACGTGGCGCGCGCCAAGAGCATCTACCGCATGGGCCTGGGCCACCGCTACGGCCGGCGCATGCAGACCATCAGCGGCATCCACTACAACTGGTCGCTGCCGGGGCTGGACAACGAGCAGCACTTCGCGTTGATCCGCAATTTCCGGCGCCACGCCTTTTTGCTGTTGTGGCTGTTCGGCGCCAGCCCTGCGGTGTGCGCTACTTTCGTCGCCGGGCGCGCGCACGGCCTGCAGCCGATGGCGGGCAACGCCGGCAGCCTGTACCTGCCGCACGCCACCAGCCTGCGCATGGGCAAGCTCGGTTACCAGAGCGAGGCCCAGGCCAGCCTGGCCGTCAGTTGCAACAGCCTGGAAAGCTATGCCGAGAGCCTGCATGGGGCCCTGACCCAGCCCTACCCGGCGTACGAAAAGATCGGCGTGCGCAACCTGGGCGGCGAATACAACCAGATGGCCACCACATTGCTGCAGATCGAGAACGAGTTCTACGGTCTGATCCGCCCCAAGCGCGTGATCAAGAGCGGCGAGCGCCCGCTGCATGCGCTGCGCGAACGGGGTGTCGAGTACATCGAGGTGCGCTGCATGGACCTCGACCCCTTCGTGCCGGTGGGCATCGAGCCCGCCACGGCGCGCTTCCTCGACGTTTTCCTGCTGCACTGCCTGCTGGCCGACAGCCCGCCCGACACGCCGGCCGAAATTGCCGCGCTGGGGCGCAATCAGCACCACACGGCCACCCACGGACGCGAGCCCGGTGTCACGCTGGAGCGCGATGGCCGCAGCGTGCGCCTGACCGACTGGGCGGCCGAGATCGTGGCCGACTGCGCGCCCATCGCCGCGGCACTGGACGAAGTGCACGGCACCGATGCCTTTGGCGCCGCGCTGGCTGCGGCGCGCAATGCCCTGGCGGCACCCGACAGCCTGCCTTCGGCGCGCGTGCTGGCGTCGATGGCGACGGACTTTGGCGGCAGCTACACCGCCTTCGTCAAGACGCAGAGCGAGGCCATCCACCGCCACCTGCTGGCCCTGCCCT
>JBBSCX010000057.1:0-13801 GCA_038249905.1 Burkholderiales bacterium | reverse complement strand
TTCGTGCTGACGAAGTGAAGAGCGGTGCTCCGCCCCTGCGGGCGCGGGCACACGCAAAGGCCTGACGGCGGCGGCGATTTCGCCCCCGGCGCGGCCGAACGAACAACACCGAGAGACTGACATGACGATCGTTGAAGTGAAGGTTCCGCAACTGTCGGAATCGGTGGCCGAGGCCACCCTGCTGCAATGGAAGAAGAAGCCCGGCGAGGCCGTGGCGATGGATGAGATCCTGGTCGAGATCGAGACCGACAAGGTGGTGCTCGAGGTGCCGTCCCCGGCCGCCGGCGTGATGGCGCAGGTCTTGAAGGGCGACGGCGAGAGCTGCGTCGCCGAAGAAGTGATCGCGAAGATCGACACCGAAGGCGCGGTCACCAGCAGCCCCGCGCAGGTGCACGAGGCGCCGGCTGAGGTCGCTGCGCCTGCGCCTTCCTCGGCCACACCCGCCGCCCCACCCGCCGGCGCCAAGGCCGGCGTGGCCATGCCCGCCGCAGCCAAGCTGATGGCCGACAACGCGCTGCCGCAGGGATCGGTGCCCGGCACCGGCCGTGACGGGCGCGTCACCAAGGGCGACGTGCTGGGCGCGCTGGCTGCACCGGCCCCGGCGGCCGCGGCGCCGGTGACGAAGGTGGCGACCGTTGCCGCCACGCCAGCCCCGGCCAAGGCCGCTCTGGCCGCCGTGCCGCTGCCTCCGCTGCCCGGTCTCGCTTCCCTGGGCGATCGCCCGGCGCAGCGGGTGCCGATGTCGCGCCTGCGCGCCCGCATCGCCGAACGGCTGCTGCAGAGCCAATCCAGCAACGCCATCCTGACCACCTTCAACGAGGTCAACATGGCCCCGGTGATCGAGATGCGCAAGCGCTTCCAGGAGAAGTTCGAGAAGGAGCACGGCGTCAAGATCGGCTTCATGTCCTTCTTCGTCAAGGCGGCCGTGGCGGCGCTGAAGAAGTACCCGATCCTGAATGCCTCGGTCGACGGCAACGACATCGTCTACCACGGCTACTTCGACATCGGCATTGCAGTGGGTTCGCCGCGCGGCCTGGTGGTGCCGATCCTGCGCAACGCCGACCAGATGAGCTTTGCCGACATCGAGAAGAAGATCGCCGAATTCGGCAAGAAGGCCGGTGAAGGCAAGCTCGCGCTGGACGACCTGGCCGGCGGCACCTTCTCCATCAGCAACGGGGGCGTCTTCGGCAGCATGCTCAGCACGCCGATCATCAATCCGCCGCAGAGCGCCATCCTGGGCGTGCACGCCACCAAGGAACGCGCGGTGGTCGAGAACGGTCAGATCGTGATCCGCCCCATCAACTACCTGGCGATGAGCTACGACCACCGCATCATCGACGGCCGCGAAGCCGTGCTGGCGCTGGTGGCGATGAAGGACGCGCTGGAAGACCCGTCGCGCCTGTTGTTCGACATCTAACCGGGCCCCGGCCCCGCCGGGGGAGCACATGTCCATTGCCGAAGAAATCCAGCGCCTGGCCGCCTTGCGCGACAGCGGTGCCCTGACCGAGGACGAGTTCGTGCGCGCCAAGGCGCGGCTCATCGCCGGCGTGCCCACGCCGCCGCCCGCGCTCGATGCCGCCAACCGGCTGCGCCGCAGCCGCAGCGACAAGTGGGTGGGGGGTGTCTGCGGCGGCCTCGCGCGCAGCATGGGTGTGGAGGCCTGGATGCTGCGCCTGGTGACTGTGGTGCTGGCGCTGTTCGGCGGCACCGGCGTCGTGCTTTACGTGCTGCTGTGGATCTTCGTGCCCCAAGAGTGAAGCCCTGACCCCCTGACCCCCTGACCCACTGACGCCCTGACGCCTGCCGTGCGCTGATCGCGGCGCACCGAACCCTACGAGTCTGCCTTCATGTCCACAACCCCATTCGACGTCGTTGTCATCGGCGGCGGCCCCGGCGGTTACATCGCCGCGATTCGCGCTGCCCAGCTGGGCCTGTCCACCGCCTGCATCGACGACTGGAGCAACGCCAAGGGTGGGCCCGCACCCGGCGGCACCTGCACCAACGTCGGCTGCATCCCCAGCAAGGCCCTGCTGCAGAGCAGCGAGCACTTCGAGCATGCCGGCCATGCCTTTGCCGACCACGGCATCGGGCTCAAGGACCTGAGCATCGACGTGAAGAAGATGCTGGCCCGCAAGGACCAGGTCGTGAAGCAGAACAACGAAGGCATTCTGTACCTGCTCAAGAAGAACAAGGTCGCGTTCTTCCATGGCCGCGGCAGCTTTGTCGGCAAGGTCGATGGCGGCTGGGAAATCGCGGTGGGTGAAGAGCGCCTGCAGGCGCCGCAGGTGATCGTGGCCACCGGCTCGCGCGCGCGCGAGTTGCCCGGCGCGGCTTTCGATGAAGACCGCATCCTGTCCAACGACGGCGCGCTGCGCATTCCGGCGGTACCCCATTCGCTGGCGCTGATCGGCTCGGGCGTGATCGGTCTGGAGATGGGCTCGGTCTGGCGCCGCCTGGGTGCGGAAGTGACGGTGCTGGAGGCACTGCCGAACTTCCTCGGCGCCGTGGACGAGCAGATCGCCAAGGAAGCGCACAAGGCGTTCAAGAAGCAGGGCCTGAAGATCGAACTGGGCGTGAAGGTGGGCGACATCACACGCAGCGACGACGGTGTGCAGATCGCCTACACCGACGCCAAGGGCGCGGCACACATGCTGGCGGTCGAGCGGTTGATCGTCAGCATCGGCCGTGTGCCCCACACCGCCGGGCTGAACCCCGAGGCCGTGGGCCTGGCGCTGGACGAGCGCGGCTTCGTCGTCGTCGACGCTGAATGCCGCACCAACCTGCCGGGCGTGTGGGCGGTGGGTGACGTGGTGCGCGGGCCGATGCTGGCGCACAAGGCCGAAGAAGAAGGCGTGGCCGTGGCCGAGCGCATCAACGGGCAGCATGGCCATGTCAACTTCAACACCATCCCGTGGGTCATCTACACCAGCCCCGAGATCGCCTGGGTCGGCGAGACCGAGCAGCAGCTGAAGGCCCGCGGCGCGGACTACCGCGCCGGCACCTTCCCCTTTCTGGCCAACGGCCGCGCGCGCGCGATGGGCGACACCACCGGCATGGTGAAGATGCTGGCCGATGCGGTGACCGACGAGATCCTGGGCGTGCACATCGTCGGCCCGATGGCCAGCGAACTGATCGCCGAATGTGTCGTGGCGATGGAGTTCAAGGCCAGCAGCGAGGACCTGGCGCGCATCTGCCATGCGCACCCCTCGCTCAGCGAGGCGACCAAGGAAGCCGCGCTGGCGGTGGACAAACGCACGCTCAACTTCTGAGTCGGGGCGCGCGTCCCGTGGGTGTTCGCCAGCTCTACGAAGCGACCCTGAGAGAGCGCGGCTACAACACCGATGCGGCGCAGATGCGCGGCGTCGCGGCACTGGAGCGCTGCGAGAACGAATGGGCCGACTACAAGGGCCGGCGCGGCAACGCGCTGACCAAGCTGATCGCCCGGCCGTCCATCCCGCGCGGCGTGTACCTGTACGGCGGGGTGGGGCGGGGCAAGAGCTTCCTGATGGACTGCTTCTTCCAGAGCGTGCCGCTGATGCGCAAGACGCGGCTGCACTTCCACGAGTTCATGCGCGAGGTGCACCGTGAACTGCAGGACTTGAAGGGCACGCCCAATCCGCTGGACGCACTGGGGCAGCGCATGTCGCGGCGCTTCCGGCTGATCTGCTTGGACGAGTTCCATATCGCCGACATCACCGACGCGATGATCCTGCACCGGCTGCTGGAGGCATTGTTCGCGCACCGTGTCAGCATCATCACCACCAGCAACTTGCACCCTGACGGGCTGTATCCCAACGGCCTGCACCGTGAACGCATCTTGCCCGCCATCGCGCTGTTGAAGGCCCGGCTGGAGGTCGTCCATGTCGACGCCGGCACCGACTACAGACAACTGACCCTGCAGCAGGTGCAGACCTACCACTGCCCGCTGGACGAGACGGCCGAAGCCGCACTGTCCGCAGCCTTCGAGGGTCTGCGCGAGACGCGCGACGAAGACCCGGTATTGCACATCGAGCAGCGCGAGATCACGGCCCGGCGCAAGGCCGGTGGCGTGGTCTGGTTCGACTTCAAATGGCTGTGCGGCGGGCCGCGGTCGCAGAACGATTACCTCGAGATCGCCAGCCGCTTCCACACCGTCGTGCTGGCCGGCGTGCCGCAGATGGGCCCGCGCCATGCCAGCGAAGCGCGCCGCTTCACGTGGCTGGTCGACGTGCTGTACGACCGGCATGTCAAGCTCATCGTCTCGGCCGCGGTGCCGCCGGTGCAGCTGTACACCGAGGGCCCGCTGGCGCACGAGTTCCCGCGCACGGTGTCGCGTCTGGCCGAGATGCAGTCGGCCGAGTACCTGGCGCTGGCGCGGCGCGAGGTCGACACGGCGCTGACATGAAGGCCGGCCGCGCTTTGCGACTCGCGCTGGGGGTGATGATTGGCGCCCTGAGCCTGCTGGCGGCGTCCGTGGCCGTGTCCGCCGCCGCAGCGACCGGCAGCCCCGCCACCGTCAGTGCGTCCGCGTCGGAGCGCGAGGCGCTGGCCCAGCGCCGGCAGGCCATCGAGGCCGAGTTCGCGCGGGCGCAGTACGAATGCCGGCGCCGCTTTGCCGTCAACGCCTGTGTCGATGCGGCCAGCCGGGCACGGCGTGAAGGTCTGGCTCCGGTGCGCGAGGCCGAACTGCGGCACGACGAAGCCGAACGCCAGGACCGTGCCGCGTTGCGGCGCGCACTGATCGCAGAAAAGCAGCGCGCGGTCGCCGAACGCCCGCCGGGCGCGCCCTTGCCGGATGTGGAGCGGCCGGCAGTGGTGGTGCCCGTCGAGGCGGGTGCCGCGCCGCCCGCGATCTTGCACATGCCCGCTGCGGGACAAACCGATCCACGACGCGCCAGCCAGCGAGAACGAAACGCGCCAGCGGCCGCCGCCGCCCAGCTGCGTGCGCAGGCCGCCGAGCTTCGGCGCCAGCGGGCGCGGGAAGCGCAGCAGCGAGTTCGCCTTCGTTTGGAGGAGCGGGCACGCGACCCGAAGGCGCCACCCCCCTTGCCGGTGCCTGCGCCTGTGCCCACACCTGTACCCACGCCGGCCCTGGCCACGCGCTGAGGCCGCTGCGCGGCCCGCGGGCTACTTCAGCGGGTCGATGCGCGCCAGCGCCAGCGACAGGTTGTCGCCGCCACCGCGGGCGCGTTGCCGCGCCTTGCTGATCAGCATGTCCGCGGCCTCGCGCGGCGGCAGGGTGTGCACGATCGCGCCGATCTCCTTGGGCGTGAAGTAGTGCCACAGGCCATCGCTGCAGGCCAGCAGGGTGTCGCCGAAATCGACCCGTCCGACGTGCCACAAGCTCACAGGCGGGTCGGCGGCCGTGCCCAGGCAGCCGGTCAGCAGGTTGGACTGCGGATGCGTATTGGCCGCGTCCTCGGTGATCTTGCCTTCGTCGATCAGGCGCTGCACGAAGGAATGGTCCACCGTGCGCTTCATCATCTCGGCGCCGCGGAAGTGGTACACACGCGAGTCGCCGGCATGCACGACATCACAGCGCAGGTCCGGGCCGACCATGAAGGCCGCCAGCGTGCTGTGCGGCTCTTCTTCCGACGTGATCGCCGTCAGCTTGATCATCATGTGCGATTCGAGCACCAGCGAACGCAGCAATTCGCCGGCGTCGTCGGTGCTGGGGGCGTAGCGCTCGAAGATCTGCCGCGCCGTCATCAGCACCTGGTCGGCGGCCTTGCGCCCGCCGCTCTTGCCGCCCATGCCGTCGGCGACGATGGCCAGCATCGTGCCCTTGGCCTGGGGGTGCACCATCACCTCGACCTGGTCTTGCTGGTAGGCCCTGTCCCCGCGGTGCAAGCCGGTGGCGGCACTGAAGCGGAAGGTCTGGGCGGTTGCAAACATCCGCCGAAATATAAACTCCGGCCGCCTTCCGCACCTGTGCAGCAATGGACGAGAACCTGCATTCCCCGCAGCGCCGCCTGATCGAGTTGCGCATGGAACATGCCGACCTGGACGACCTGATCGACCGCAACGCGCTCGATCGGCCGGGCGACGAACTGAGCCTGCGTCGGCTGAAGAAGCGCCGCCTGCTGCTGCGCGACCAGATCGCGCGGCTCGAAGTTGAGCTCGATCCGCCGGAGCCCGCCTGATCCGGCGCCGACCCCATTGAGCTTTTCTTCCGCGACGCCAGACCTCGCCAGCGACAGCGAACTGCAGGATGCCGTGCGCCTGGCCTTCGCGGCCGACGGCCCGCTGGCGCGCAGCGACCCCGGCTTCAGCCCGCGGGAGGTGCAGGACCTGATGGCGCTGCGTGTGGCGCAGGCCATCGAGGCCCGCGAGACCCTGGTGGCTGAAGCCGGCACCGGCGTTGGCAAGACCTTCGCCTACCTCGTGCCGCTGCTGCTGTCAGGCCGGCGGGCGCTGGTCAGCACGGCCACCAAGAGCCTGCAGGACCAGCTTTTCCTGCGCGACCTGCCGCGCCTGGCTGCCGCGCTGCGCGTACCGATGCGCCTGGCCTTGCTGAAGGGCCGCGCCAGCTACCTGTGTCGGCATCGCCTGTCGCAGGCGCGCGACGCGACTTTGCCCGACCGCTGGGCGGTGCGTGCGCTGGCGCGGGTCGAGCAATGGGCGCAGGCCACGAAGAGCGGTGACCTGGCCGAGGTCGAGGGCCTGGACGAGCGGTCCCCGGTCATCCCGCTGGTGACCAGTACGCGCGACAACTGTCTGGGCGGCGAATGCCCCGAGTTCCGCGCCTGCCATGTGATGCAGGCCCGGCGCGAGGCGATGGCGGCCGACCTCGTGGTCGTCAACCACCACCTGTTCTTTGCCGACCTGGCGCTGCGCGACAGTGGCGTGGCCGAACTGCTGCCGACGGTGGACGCCGCAGTCTTCGACGAAGCGCACCAGCTGGTCGAGGCCGGGGTGCAGTTTCTGGGCACCCAGCTGTCCACCGGCCAGGCCATCGAGCTGGCGCGCGACCTGCTGGCCCAGGGCTTGCGCCACGCGCGTGGCCTGCAGCCCTGGCACGAGCTGCACGCGGCGCTGGAGCTGGCGGCGCGCGAGCTGCGGCTGCAGGCCGCGGGTGCCTTGCAGGAGGTGCGCGGCATCGTCAAATTGCGCTGGGACGAACGCGCCCGCGATGGCGCGCTGATCGCGCCGCTCGAGGCGCTGGCGGAGGCGGCGAATGCCGCTGCTGCAGCGCTGGCCGCGGTGGCCGAGGTCGCGCCCGACCTGCCCAAGCTGGAGGAGCGTGCGAACCGGTTGGCGGCGCTGGCGCTGGGCTTCGTCGACGAGGCCGCCGATGGCCGTGTGCGCTGGATCGATCTGTCGCCGCAGCAGGCGCGGCTGGTCGAATCGCCGCTGGACATCCGCGAGATGCTGAGCGAGCAGCGCGCGGCAGCCCCTCGGGCCTGGGTCTTCACCTCGGCCACGCTGGGCGATGACGACGCGCTGTCGTGGTTCAGTGCCGCCGCCGGGCTGGAAGACGCTGCCAAGCTGCGTGTCGGCAGCCCTTTCGACTACCCGGCCCACGCCCGGCTGTGGGTGCCGGCGCGGCTGCCGCGCCCCAACGAGGCGGCGCACCCGGCGGCGGTCGGCGCGGTCGCGGCACGCTGTGCGGTGGCGCTGGGCGGGCGTTGTTTCGTGCTGACGACGACCTTGCGTGTGCTGCCGCAGGTGGCGCAGGCGCTGCGCGAGGCGCTGGACGCGGCCGGCCATCCCATGACCCTGCTGGTGCAGGGCACCGAACCTCGGCGCGCACTGTTGCAGCGCTACGGCGACGGCCGCGGCTGCGTGCTGCTGGGTTCACACAGCTTCTGGGAAGGCATCGACATGCCGGGCGACGCGTTGCAATGTGTGCTGATCGACAAGCTGCCCTTCCCGCCGCCGGGCGACCCGCTGGTCGAGGCCCGCGTCAAACAGTTGCGGGCGGCCGGGGCGAATCCCTTCGACGATTACTTCGTGGCCGAAGCGGCCGTGGCCCTGAAGCAGGGCGCCGGTCGCCTGATACGCACCGAGACCGACCGCGGCCTGCTGGTGGTGTGCGACACACGGCTGCGGCAGATGCCCTACGGCCGGCGCCTGGTGGCTGCGTTGCCGCCGATGGGCGTGGTCAACGACGAAGCCCAGGCGCTGGATTGGCTGGCTGAACTGGCGGCTGGGCACTGAAGCCGTTTCGAGACCGGCCATAGACCGGTTCGAGAGCGGTCCGAGACCGCCCAGACTCAGCGCGGTGACAAGGCCGGCGGTGTCGTCAGACCGCTGGGCGCAGGCGCCGGGGCTGGCGGCGTCGGCAGCACCATCGCAGCGGGTTCGGGCACGGCGGCGGTCGCCACGGGGGGTGTGCTCGGCGCCGGCAGGCCTGCCAGGAAGCGGCTGTCCGGAAAGTTGCGTTGCAGCACACGCACGCTGGCGTCGCGCAGCGGTGTCAGTTCCAGCTTGTCGTAGCCCTGGGCCAGCAGGCTCAGGGCCTCTTCCGTCGCCGGGGTCTGCGGGTAGTCGGTCACCACCTGGCGGGCGCGCGCCACCGTCGCGACATAGGCACCGCGGCGCAGGTAGTAGCGCGCCACATGCACCTCGTGTTCGGCCAGCGAATTGACGATGTAGTCCATGCGCATGCGCCCATCGGCCGCGTAGCGCGATTGCGGGAACTGGTCCACCAACTGCCTGAAGGCCTGGTAGGCGTCGCGCGACGCCCGTTGGTCGCGCTCCGAAGGGCGCTGCCCGGCCAACCGGCCGAAGAAGCCCGTGTTGTCGTTGAAGTTGATCAATCCGCGCAGGTACAGCGCGTAATCCAGCCCGGGGCTGGAAGGGTTCAGGCGGATGAAGCGCTCGATCGTCGTCAGCGCCTGGGCGCGCTCGTCGGTGCGCCAGTGCAGGTAAGCCATGTCCAGCGTGGCCTGCTGGGCCAGCAGGCTGCCCGCGGCCAGCCCCTCGACGCGTTCGAAGGCCTTGACCGCACGGTCATAGCTGCCGGCCTCCATGTCGGCCTTGGCCTCGCGGTACAGGCGTTCGGCGGTGACCGAAGGTGGCTCCTGCACCTTGGGCTCCGATCCGCAGCCGGCCAGCACCGCACCCGCGGCCAGTACGATCATGGCCAGCACCCTGCGCAGCCGCAGGGGCGACTGGGGAACGGACGGGAACACGGTCATCAGGATGTCGCCGGGGGTCGAGGAAGCTGCAGATTATAGGGACGCCACCCTGCCGAACCCGGTAGGCGCAGCCCCGCCCTGGGCCGAGGACGACACGGGCGCCGAGGTGCGCGAACGCCGCGTCGATGCCGCCCTGCACGGCCTGCGCCTGGACAAGGCGCTGGTGACGCTGGCCCCGGAGTTCTCGCGCAGCCATCTGCAGACACTGATCGAGCGCGGGCATGTGCATTTGGACGGCACGCGCGCCGATACCGCGTCGCGCCGCCTGCGCGCCGGCCAGCAGTTGCGACTGGAACTGGTACCGACCGACGAAAGCCGGGCCTTCCACCCGCAGGCCATGACCTTGGTGTGCCTGTACGAGGACGAACACCTGCTGGTGCTGGACAAGCCCGCCGGGCTGGTGGTGCACCCGGCGCCGGGGCACTGGTCGGGCACGCTGCTGAACGGGCTGCTGGCGCACCACTCGCTGGCCGCGACCCTGCCGCGGGCCGGCATCGTGCACCGGCTGGACAAGGACACATCGGGCCTGATGCTGGTGGGCAAGACCCTGCCGGCCGTCACCGCCCTGGTGCGCGACATTGCCGCGCGAGCGGTGCACCGGCGCTATCTGGCGCTGGCGCATGGGCGCCCGGTCGCGGCGCAGTTCAGTGTCGATGCGCCCATAGGCCGCGACCCGGTGCAGCGCGTGCGCATGGCCGTGGTGCCCGTGCCCGCCGGTGGCCGCGCGGCGCGCACCGATGTGCAGTGCCTGGCGACGCTGAATCTGCCGGCCAAGGCGGGTGCCGGACGCGACGATCGGCCTGGCGGCCGCCACGGCGAAGACCGCCTGGAGGTAATCACCGCCCTCAGCTGCACCCTGCACACCGGGCGCACGCACCAGATCCGGGTGCACCTGGCCTCGCGCGGGTACCCGCTGCTGGGCGATGCGACCTATGGCGGCCGCCCGCTGTTGGGTCTGCAGCGGCAAGCCTTGCATGCCACCGAACTGGGGCTGCTGCACCCCATGACGCGCGCTGCGCTGCGCTTTGAGTGCCCGCCGCCGTCCGACTTGGCGGCTGTCTGGGCGCGCGTGCTGGGCATTGACGCCGCCTGAACGGCGTCGTCGGGGCGCCACCCCTGGCGACCTTGTCTGTGGGCCCGGACTGTCTTGGGGCGAAGGGGACATTCCCGTTTTGGGACCACACGTGTGTGACCGGGTCCGCGGGCGGGATACAATTGCGGTCATTCAGGTTCCCCCGCAGCGCCGCCGGCCTTCTTGCCGCGCCTGCCCGGTCCCACCCCCGCCGGCCCCGGCCGGCCCACAGCGATTCGAAGCGACGGTGCCTCCCGGCCCTCGCCACGCGCTCCCCGCGAATACTCCCGCACCGGCCCTGCCGGTGTCAGGCACAGCGACATCCAGCCCATGAACACCGCGCAGGCCAAACTCGTCCTCGAGACGGCGCTCATCTGCGCGTCCACACCGCTTCCGTTGACGGAGATGAAAGCCCTCTTCGACGGCGAGGTCGGCGCTGACACGCTGCGCTCGCTGCTCGCCGAATTGGGCCGCGACTGGGACGGCCGCGGCGTCGAACTGGTGGCGCTGGCTTCGGGCTGGCGCTTCCAGAGCCGCCCCGAGATGCGAACCTGGCTCGACCGCCTGCACCCCGAGAAGCCGCCGAAGTATTCGCGTGCGGCGATGGAAACGCTGGCCATCGTCGCCTACCGCCAGCCGGTCACGCGGGGCGACATCGAGGACATCCGCGGTGTGACCGTCAGCAGCCAGATCGTCAAGCAGCTGGAAGACCGCGGCTGGATCGACGCCATCGGCTACCGCGAGGCCCCCGGCCGGCCGGCGCTGTACGCCACCACGCGCCAGTTCCTGGACGACCTGGGCCTGGCCAGCCTGGACCAGCTGCCGCCCATCGACGGCACCGGTGAACCCGGCGCCGAAGCCCTGGCCGCGCTGGCCGAGATCCCTTTGCTGGGCGCGGCGCAGGGTGACCTGCCGCTGGACGAGGCCGCCACCGAGGCGCCTCTTGCCGAGCCCGCCGAGCCCGCCGAGAGCGCGTCACTCGCCGGATCTGCCGAAACCGCAGCGACCGTCGAGCCTGTCGAAGCTGTCGAAGCTGTCGAAGCTGTCGAAGCTGTCGAAGCTGTCGAATCCGACGATGGTGTCGCCATCAAGGTGCCTGTCACCGCCGACCTTCCCACACCCCCCACCGCCGAAACCGCCGCATGAACCCACAAGACGCCGCCGACACCGACACGCCGGTGCCCGAGTCGCCGCAAGACACGCCCGCCGCGGCCGAGCCTGCGCCCAAGCGCAAGCGCGCGCCCCGCGCCAAGGCGGCAGCGACATCGGCCGCCGAGACGGCTGCCGACGTGGCGACCGCGTCCACGGTGCCTGGCCCCGTCGAGACGGTGGTGGTGCCGACAGTGCCCGGGGCAGTGCCCGACGCGGTAATGCAGGCTCTGGTGCCGACGGCAGCCGCGATTCCGGCCGTCCGGCCCGAAGCTGCAGCTGTTGCGCCTGCCGGTGTCGGCATGGGTGCCGGTGGGCGTGAAGCGGGTCCGGATGAGGGCGGTGCGCGAGACGGAAGCGGCGAAAGCAGCGCAAGCAGCGCAAGCACCGCAAGCGGCAGCGCCGCACCCGAGACTGGCGAGGGCGGTGAGAGCGCCGGGGCCGGCGAGAGCGGTGAGCTCGGCGAGAGCGGCGAACCGCGCCGCCGCAATCGCCGCCGCGGCCGTCGGCGCGGTGAACGTGCAGAGCGCACCGATGCCGCGGCGCCAGTGGGCGGCGCAGCGGTCGAAGCCGCCAGTGCCAACGATGCCGCCGATGCCGCACGAACCGCAGCAGGTGCCGGGGCCGACGTCGGCCCCGCCATGCCGCTGGCAGCGGCGCTGCCTCCCACCGACCCTGCCGAGCTCTTTGCCGAGGTGCTTTCCGGTGCCTTCGACGCCGAGCCGGCCGCGGCCGCGGCCGCGGCCCCGGCCCTGCCGCCCAAGCGTGTATTGCTGCCCGAACCCGATGCGCCCAAGCTGCACAAGGTGCTGGCGCAGTCGGGCGTGGGTTCGCGCCGCGACATGGAGCAGATGATTGCCGAGGGCCGCATCACCGTGAACGGCCAGCCGGCGCACACCGGTCAGCGCATCAGTTTCGGCGACCGCATCGCCGTCGACGGCAAGCCCATCCGCGTGCGCATTGCGCCGCCGCCGCCGCGGGTACTGGCCTATCACAAGCCGGTGGGCGAGGTCGTCACGCACGACGACCCGCAGCAACGTCCGACCGTATTCCGCCGCCTGCCGCGCCTGCCGCAAGGCAAGTGGCAGAGCGTGGGCCGGCTCGACATCAACACCGAAGGCCTGCTGCTGTTCACCAACAGCGGCGAACTCGCCAACCAGCTGATGCATCCGCGCTTTGCCGTCGAGCGTGAATACGCCGTTCGCTCGCTGGGTGTGCTGGCGGCCGACGAAAAGGCGCGCTTGTTGGAAGGTGTGGAAATCGAGGGCCAGCGCTGCGCCTTCCAGAGCATCGAGGACGGCGGTGGCGAAGGCGTCAACCACTGGTACCGGGTCGTCATCACCGAGGGCCGCAACCGCGAGGTGCGCCGCCTGTTCGAGGCCGCTGGCCACGCCGTCAGCCGGCTGATCCGCATTCGTTATGGCTGCGTGGTGCTGCCGCGCGGGCTGCGGCGCGGGGTCTGGGTCGACCTGGGCGAACAGGACCTGCGCGCCCTGCGCCGCCTGACGCAGCCGGTGGCGGCGCGGGGCGAAGGGGCGCGCGATGGGGCCCGCGAAGTCCCTCGCGAAGGGGCCCGCGAAGGGCCTCGTGAACCCCAACGAGGTGCTGAACGCGACAGCGAGGACGGCCGCAACCGCCGCAACCGCCGCGGACGCCGGGGTCGCGACGGCCGCGACCCGGTGCTGGCTTCCCCTGGCAATGTGGCCTTGCCGGCGACAGACACCACGCCACCCGACGACTTCGAGGACCGCGACCCGCGCCAGCCCAGCACGCACCTGTCGCCGCTGCTGCGCGAACGTGCGCCCAAACTGCGCGGTCCGCGCGGCGCGGCCGAACGTGCGCCGCGGTCCGAGGCGGGCGAGGGTGGGGCGATCCCCAACCCGCTGCAGCAGACCTATGACAAGCGGGCGCTGATGCTGGACCGGGCGCAGAGCCGCGACCTGCCCGAGGACGGCCCGATCCCGAACCCGCTGCAGCAGACCTATGACAAGCGTGCGCTGCAGAAGGAACGCATGGTGCAGCGCGACATCCCCGACGACGCACCGATCCCGAACCCGATGCAGCAGACCTATGACAAGCGCTTTGCGCAAGGCGCTCGCGGGGGCGGCAACGGCATTTCGGCGGCGATGGGCGCCCGGGGACCGGGTCGCGGCGGCCCCCGCCCCAAGAAGGGCGGCAAGCCCGGGGCCGACGGGCCGCGTCAGCCCGATCCGCTGCAGACGGCGGTGGGCTACATCGGTGCCGATGCCTTCTTGCGCAAGGGCGGCAAGGGTGGCAAGCCGGGCAAGCCTGGGGGTGGGCCCAAGGCCGCCTTCGGTGCCGGCCCCGGTGCGCGTCCCCGCGGTCCGGGCGGGCCGAAGGGCGCCGGGCGTCCTGGTGGCGGCCCGGGCGCAAAGAAGGGCGGCGGCCGGGGTGGGAAGAGTGGCGGGGGTGGCGCCGGCGGAGGCGGCGGCGGCGG
>JBBSCX010000056.1:0-13855 GCA_038249905.1 Burkholderiales bacterium | reverse complement strand
CTGGTGCTGGCGGTGGACATCTCGACCCCGCCCGACGGCGCCGCCACCGGCGACCTGATGAAGCTGCTGCTGCAGACCTTCGCCATCATGGGCCGCAGCATCAGTGGCCATGAACTGAGCCAGGCCGACCTGGTGCTGCGCCCCTCGCTGGTGGGTGTAGGCAGTGCCGACTTCACGGCCCGCAGCCGCGCCATCCAGGCCGGGCGCGAGGCCATGACGGCGGCGCTGCCGGCGTTGAAGGCGCGCATCGCGGCCATGACGCTGTAGTGCGCAGACAGGCGCAAAGATAAAAACGGCCCGGTCGTTGCCGACCGGGCCGTGAAAGGTACCGTCGAAAGGGGTTCGAGTGGTACCGAAAGACAACCTTCCACACAAGTGTCCGACCTCCGATGCCGCCGGACAGGGGGATGGAGGCGGGCGACGCCGAAAAAGTTCCGCCCATCTCGCTGCAAGTCGCCGATACAAACAGAAAAGCGCCCGGCCCTTGCAGGCACGGACGCATTTCCGAGGCGGAATGGGCCGAGTGGGCCCCTTCGGCGCCGGCCCCGGACGAGCCGGTCAGCCGGCTCAGGAACTCAGGCGGCCTTGCGGGTGGCCTTGGCGGCCGTCTGCGTCGCCTTGACGGCCTGGCTGGTCAGGGTCTGGAAGTTGGCTTCAGCCACTTCGGTCGCCTGCTTCGTCGCCTTGTGCACGCTCTCGAAGGCGTTGTTGGCAGCGGTCACGGCCGACTTCATCATCGCCACGGCACTTTCGCTGCCGGCCGGTGCGTTCTTGACAGCGGTGTCGACAAGGGCCAGCACCTTCTTTTGCGTGTCGGTGACGGTGGCTTCGGCGACCTTGCTGACTTCGGCATTGGTGCCGGCCATGATGTCGTACAGGTGGCGGCTGTAAGCGGCGGCCTTCTCGGCAGCGGGTTGCAGCATGCCGGCTTGCAGGGCCATCAATTCCTGCACGTCCTTCACCGACATCGCGGCCTGGGTGGCTTCAGCAGCTTCGGTCAGGGTGGCGCGTGCGACCTGCAGATTCAGTTCGACCAGCTTCTCTACGCCTTCGAAGGCCTTGTGGGTCAGACCGAAGAGGGTGTCGAACTGGGCCTTCTGGGCGGCGACAAATTGTTCGGGGGTGAAGTTCATGAAGTGCTCCTGGAGTGTGGGTGGGCGAAACAGAACCCGGGTAGGCAGCACTGTCAGCCCGCCGGGGCGGTTTGCTGCGCTGCAACATGAAACGAAGTATAGGGTCTGTACGGATGCGCGCAAGCTGTTTTTGCTGCGCTGCAACAAAATAGGGGTGTCTTCCTAGAATCCTCCGGGTGCAGGCTTTTCATTCAGATCAGTTCGTCTTGCCGCTGCCCCCGGGGCACAGCTTTCCGATGGGCAAGTACAGGCTGCTGCGTGAGGCCGTCGAGGCCCACCTGTCCGCCATCCACGTACTGGAAGCGCCGCCGGCCAGCGATGGTGAGTTGGCGCTGGCGCACGAACCGGCCTGGATCAGCGCCGTCGCCGAAGGCACGACCAGCACCGCGCAGCAGCGCGAGATCGGCTTTCCGTGGTCCGAGCGCATGGTGCAGCGCTCGCGCCGGTCGGTGGGTGCGACCATCGCCGCAGCGCGCACGGCGCTGTTCGGCGACGCTGGGGAAATGGGGCGGGGTGTGGCCGCCAACCTGGCCGGCGGCACGCACCACGCCTACGCGCACAAGGGCTCGGGCTACTGCGTCTTCAACGATGTCGCGGTGGCCGCGCGGCTGATGCAGGCCGAATGGCACCGCCATCACGGCCAACGCCGAAAGATGCTGCGTGTCGTCGTCATCGACCTCGACGTGCACCAGGGCAACGGCACGGCCGCCATCTTCTGCGACGACCCGAGCGTGTTCACATTGTCGATGCACGGGGCGAAGAACTTCCCGTTTCGCAAGGAGGCCAGCGACATCGATGTCGAGTTGCCCGACGGCTGCACCGACGCGCCCTACCTCGATGCGCTGGACAAGGCCCTGGCAAGCGCGTGGGCGCGACATGGCGACGCGCCGCCGGGCCTGGCCTTCTACCTGGCCGGCGCCGACCCGCACGAGGACGACCGCCTGGGCCGGCTGAAGATCAGTGCCGAGGGTCTGGCCGAACGCGACCGCCGGGTGCTGCGCTGGCTGCGCGAGCGGCGCGTGCCGGTGGCGCTGAGCATGGCCGGCGGCTACGGCCGCAACCTGGCGACGACGGTGGCGGTGCAGCGGCGCACGCTGGAAGAGGCGCTGGCGTCGTGGCGGGCGTGGCAGTCGCTGCAGGAGGTGGGCGGGAAAGTGGGCGTGAAGAAAGTCGGGAACGAGGGCGCAAACGGTGGCAGGAACGAAGGCGGCACGGACAGCGTGCGGTCGCCGAACCCGATGAAAGAATCCGGCAGATGACCGCAATACCAGGCGAACGCGCCGCGCCGCTGCCCCGCAGCCACTTCCGCCACTTCGAGGCCGTCTCCACCCGCTGGGCCGACAACGACGTCTACGGCCACATGAACAACGTCGTGCACTACGCCTGCTTCGACACCGCCGTGAACCGCTACCTGATCGAGGCCGGGGCGCTGGACATCCACGCCGGTGCCGTCATCGGGCTGGTGGTGCAGACGCAGTGCCACTACTTCGAGCCCTTGTCCTTTCCGCAGCGGCTGCAGGTGGGACTGCGGGTGGCCCGGCGCGGCGGTTCCAGCGTGCACTACGGGTTGGGACTGTTCGCCGAAGGGGCCGATCTGTCGGCCGCCGTCGGGCGCTTCGTGCATGTTTATGTCGACCGCCACAGTCGCCGGCCGGTGGCCCTGCCCCTTGAACTGCGCGCCGCACTGGCGCCGCTGGAGATGTCCGAGTGAACCAGTCCCCCCCCGCCGAGCAGACGGCCGCCGTCGATGCCGCGATCACCAGCCGCCGCTCGGTGCGCGCGTTCCTGCCCACCCTGGTGCCGCGCGCGACGATCGAGGACATCCTGGCCGTGGCCGCGCGCGCGCCCTCGGGCACCAACACCCAGCCCTGGCGCGTGCATGTGCTGACGGGGGCGGCCAAGTCGGAACTGTCGGCCGACCTTCGCGCGGCTTACGACGACCCCGAAGAACGTGCCCGTCACAGCGAGGAATACGCCTACTACCCGACCGAGTGGGTGTCGCCCTACATCGACCGCCGCCGCAAGATCGGCTGGGACCTGTATGCGCTGCTGGACATCGCCAAGACCGACAAGGCGCGCATGCACGCCCAGCATCGGCGCAACTACGACTTCTTCGATGCGCCTGTGGGGCTGATGTTCACGATCGAACGCGTCATGCGCCAGGGCAGCTGGCTGGACTACGGCATGTTCCTGCAGAACGTGATGGTGGCGGCGCGCGCGCGCGGGCTGGACACCTGCCCGCAGGCGGCCTTCACGCAGTTCCACCGCATCATCGCCCGCCACCTGGGGTTGGACGAGACGCGCGAGATGCTGGTCTGCGGCATGTCGATGGGTTGGGCCGACCCGGCGGCGGTCGAAAACGCGCTGCAGACCGAGCGCGAACCGGTGGCGGGCTTCACGCGTTTTGTGGACTAGAAAGCCTGAGCACAGATCGGCGACGCCCGTTCGCGCGCCTCAGCTGGCGCCGGTCGATGCATCGGCTGATCGCCGCGTCAGTCGGCAGATGCTCAGCCCGCTCCCGGGCGCGTCGCCATCAGCACATCGGCAGTGCCTTCGGCCAGCACGTGCTTGGTGACGCTGCCCAGCAGCAGGTCTTCGGCAGCGCTCTGGCCATGCTTGCCCAGCACCACCAGGTCGCAGTCGCGGGCGCGCTCCTCGTCCAGCAGGCGCACCGCCGCGTCACCCTCGACCAGCGCAGCGTCCCACTGACCCGGCTGCAGGCCGGCACCCGCAGCCAGCGCGTGCAACTGCTGCGTCGCCTGCTGGCGCGCCTGCTACCGGTACAGCGCAAAGGCGCTGTCGTCCACCCCGGCGAATCGCAGCTTGTCCTCGAAGGGCACCTGATAGGCGGTGCACAGCACCCAGCGAGCCTTCGGCGCCACCTTGCGCGCAGCGGCCAGCACGGCGGCCGACCAGGGCGAAAAGTCCAGCGCCAGCAGCGCCCGGCGGTATGGCCCCTGTGCGGGCTGGCGCACCACCAGCAGCGGGCGGGTCGTGCGGCGCAACAGCCGCTCTGCGGTGGAACCCAGCATCAAGCGGCGCAGCACGCCGGCACCGCGGGCCCCGAGCACGACGAGATCGGCATCGACCGCCTCACCCGCCTGCTGCACCGACGCCAGCACGGCAGCGCAATCGGTGCGCGTGTCGATGGTCACAAGGCCCTCGGCCTGCAGCTGCAGTGCCAGTTCGTCGAGTTCACGCCGTGCGTCGGCCAGCAGGGCCTGCGCCAACGCACTGCCGGTGCCCGACCCCAGCCACTGGCGCAGCTCGTCCAGCGGGCCTGGCGGCAGCACCTGCAGAAGGGTCAGCCGCGCGCCGTGTTCTCGCGCCAGACGGGCGGCGCGTTCGCTCGCCAGACGGGCCGGCGCCGACATGTCGGTGGGGGCCAGGATGTGTCGCAGCGCAATCATGTCGGGGCCTCCGGGGCGGGGTTTCTGATCTGCTGGGCCAGCCGGCGTGCGGCATGGTCGGCAGCGTCGTCGAAGGGATTCAGGACCAGCTGCACGCCGGCAGCAGCCAGTTCCCGGCCATGGGCGGCATCCCGCACCGCCGCCGCGATGGCGCCGCCGAAGCCCAGGCTGCGCAGTCCGTGCAGCAGCGCGCGGTTGCTGTCCGGTTGCGGAAAGGTGGTGACCACCCAGCGTGCACGCGCCAGCGGCAGCGACTCCCGAAGTCCACGCCGATCGCAGCCACGCCGTCGCGTCGCGCAGGCGCGCCGGCGACGGCACAGGCCAGCAGCAGCAGGGCGATCTCGGCGAAGGGTCCGTGGTCGAAGTTCGGCATGGTGGCTTGCTTCTCGCGCCGATCAGAGATGGGCGATCAGTCCAGGCTCACGTGCAAGCGCCGCAGCAGCAGTTTCTCCAGTTCCAGTACCAGCAGCACTGCAACACCTGCACCCAGGATGCCAGGTACCACTGCCAGCGGCAGGTCTGCGCTGGCAAACAGCGCCTGCATGAAGGGCGCGTACGTGAACATGCCCTGCAGCAGCACCACCGCGGCCACCGCCATCGGCACCCGCGGTGTGCCCTTCACACCGGTGGGCGTGAACGAAGGCGCCTTCAGGTAGCGCACGCTGAAAAGGTAGAAGACCTCCATGCACACCAGCGTGTTGACAGCCACCGTGCGTGCCGCCTCGGCCGACAGCCCGCTCGCCAGGGCCCAGCCGTGCAGCGCAAAGATGCCGGCCAGGAACAGCACCGAGACGAAGGACACGCGCCACAGCACGAAACACGACAGCAGCGGGGCTGCGGGCGGACGCGGCGGGCGGCGCATGACGTCGGCCTCGGCCGGCTCGAAGGCCAGCACCAGCGCCAGCGCCACCGAGCTGACCATGTTGACCCACAGCACCTGGGCCGGTGCGATGGGCAGGGCCACCCCGGCCAGCACCGCCACCAGCAGGGTCAGCGACTCGCCGCCGTTGATGGGCAGCAGGAAGGTGACGGTCTTCTTCAGGTTGTCGTGCACCGTGCGGCCTTCCTCGACCGCGTGCGCGATGGAGGCGAAGTTGTCGTCGGTCAGCACCACGGCGGCGGCCTGGCGCGCCGCTTCCGTGCCCTTGCCGCCCATGGCGACACCGACGTCGGCCTGCTTCAGCGCCGGTGCGTCGTTGACGCCGTCGCCGGTCATGGCCACGATCTCGCCGCCGGCCTGCAGCGCGCGCACCAGGCGCAATTTGTGCTCGGGGCTGGCGCGGGCGAAGACCTGGGTGCCCTGCACGACCTTGCGCAGGGCGGCGTCGTCCAGCACTTCGATCTCGGGGCCTGTGAGGGCCACCACGTTGTCGGCCAGTCCGAGCTGCTGCGCGATGGCGCTGGCCGTGACGCCATGGTCGCCGGTGATCATCACCACGCGGATGCCGGCCTGCCGGCACTGCGCCACGGCACGCATGGCCTCGTCGCGCGGCGGGTCGATGATGCCGACCAGGCCCAGCAGCGTGAGGCCCTGCGCGATGTCGGCATGAGTCAGGTCGTTGTGCCTCAGGTCGTTGTGCCTCAGGTTGTTGTGCCTCCGGTCGTCGTGCGTGGCCGGCAGCTCACGCTGGGCCAAGGCCAGCACGCGGCGGCCGGCACGCGCCTGGGTGTGCACCGCCGCGGCCCAGAGTGCGTCGTCCAGCGGCTGCGCCCGGCCGTCGGCGCCCAGCTGGCTGGCGCACATCGCCAGCACGGCCTCGGGCGCGCCCTTGACCAGCGCCACCGTGGCGCCGCCCGCTTCGATGCCGGGGTGCAGCGTGGCCATGTAGCGGTGCGCCGACTCGAAGGGAATGAGCCCGAGTCGTGGCCGGGCCAGCACACGCTCGGCCGGGTTCAGGCCGGCCTTCATCGCCAGCGCCAGCAGCGCGCCCTCGGTCGGGTCGCCGGTCAGCTGCCAGGCGCCATCAAGTTGATGCAGGGCGGCGTCGTTGCACAAGGCCGCCACCTCCGCCAGGGCGGCCGCGGCTGGACAGCGGTGGGGCAGGGTGGCCGGGTCCAGGGCAGTCGGGTGGTCGGGTTCCGGGGCCTCGGGGGCCTCGGGGGCCTCGGGCGCCCGAGCGGCGTCCGCGGCCCCGGCGGCCAGGCGCAGCGCGCCCTCGGGGGCGTAGCCCACGCCCTCCACGTCCAGCACGACGCCGGCGCAGACCACCTGCTGCACCGTCATCTCGTTGCGTGTCAGCGTGCCGGTCTTGTCGGAGCAGATGACCGTCACCGCGCCCAGCGTCTCCACCGCCGGCATGCGACGGATGACGGCGCGGCGGGCGGCCATGCGCTGCACGCCGATGGCCAGCGCGATGGTCATGATGGCCGGCAGACCCTCCGGGATGGCGGCCACCGCCAGGCCCACCGCGGCCATGAAGATCTCCTCGGCCGGCATCCCGCGCACGCCGAAGCCGAAGGCGAACAGCAGCGCCGCAAGGCCAAGAATGACGAAGGTCAGGGTGCGCCCGAAAGCCGCCATCTTGCGCAGCAGCGGCGTGGTGCCGGTCTCCACGGCGTCGAGCAGGCGGCCGATGCGGCCGATCTCGGTGTCGGCTGCGGTGGCCACCACGACGGCCCGCGCCTGCCCCTGGCTGACCAGGGTGCCGGCATAGCCCATGCCGCGGCGGTCGCCGATGGCCGCGGCGGCGGCCACCGGCGCGGTGTCCTTGTCCACCGGCACCGATTCGCCGGTCAGTGCCGACTCGTCGACGCGCAGGTTGTGGGCCTGCAGCAGGCGCAGATCGGCCGGCAGGCTGTCGCCCGGGGCCAGCAGCACCGCGTCGCCCGCCACCAGCTGCGCGGCGTCGATCTCGGCTTGGCGCCCGTCGCGCAGCACCAGGGCGCGCGGCGACAACAGATGGCGGATGGCCTGCAGCGAGCGTTCGGCCTTGCCTTCCTGCACGAAGCCGATCAGGGCGTTGACCGACACCACCGCGGCGATGACGGCGGTGTCGACCCAGTGCCCCATCAGCGCCGTCACCACGGCGGCGGCCATCAGCACCCACAGCACCAGGTTGTCGAACTGGCGCAGCAGGCGCCGCAGCAGGCTGGGTGGTGCCACCTCGGGCAGCCGGTTCGGGCCGTGCTGTTCCAGGCGGCGGCTGGCCTCGGCCGCATCCAGACCCTGCGGCGTGGTGCCCAGGGCCTTCAGCACGTCGGCTGTCGCCAGCGCGTGCCAGGCGGTGGCGCCCTGCGCCGCTGCCGGCGGCTCAGCGCGCGAGGAAGCCACCATCCACGGGGTAGTACGAGCCCGTCACGAAGGACGCCGCCGGCGAACTGAGCCACAGCACCAGCTCGGCGACCTCCTCGGGGCGGCCCAGGCGTCCGATCGGGTGCATCGCGACCAGCGCGGCGTGGGTCGCCGGGTCCTGCTCCAGCCGATCGATCATCGGCGTGTGGATGAAGGCCGGGCCGACCGCGTTGATGCGCAGGCCCTGCGCGCCGTACTCCAGCGCGGCGGCCTTGCTCAGACCCACCACGCCATGCTTGGCCGCGGTGTAGGCCGGCGCGTTGGCGAAGGCCACGGCGCCCAGGATGGACGCGACGTTGACGATGGCCCCGCCACCGGCCTGCAGCAGCGCCGGGATCTGCGCGCGCATGCCGTAGAACACGCCCGAAAGGTTGACCGCGATGACCTGCTGCCAGGCGTCGACCGGGTAGTCGGCCGTCGGCGCCATGTCCCCGCCAATGCCGGCGTTGTTGCAGGCCACGTGCAGTGCGCCGAAGTGCGCCACCGCCTGCGCGACCAGCGCTTCGTTCGCCGCGGGGCTGGACACGTCGGCGGCGACGAAGATCGCGTCCCCGCCGGCAGCGCGCACCAGCGCGACGGTCTCTTCGCCGCCGCTGGTGTCGAGGTCCGAGACGACGACCCGTGCGCCGGCGCGCGCGTAGGCCAGGGCGATGGCGCGGCCGATGCCCGACGCGGCGCCGGTGACGAGTGCGGTGCGTGAGCTCAGCATGACGGTCTCCGAGAGTGGTGTGCGGGCATTGTGGCCACCCACGGCGCGAGGGGACTTGATCGAAGTCAGAACTTCAAGCGGGCGCCGCTGGTGCGCTGCCAGTGCGCCGCTGGTGCGCCGCTGGTGCGCCGCTACCATCGCGGCCACTTCCACCACCGCACGGGCAGGGCCATGACCCAGCGCATCCTGGTCGCACGCGCCATCTTCCCCGGCACCCTGGCGCGGCTGCAGACGCACTTCGAAGTCGAGTCCAACGCCGGCGACACCGTCTTCACCAAGGCGCAGCTGATCGAGCGCCTGCAGGGCAAGGACGGCGCCTTCATCAGCGGCAGCGAACGCATCGACGCCGAGGTGCTGGACGCCTGCCCGACATTGCGCGCGGTGTGCAACATGGCAGTGGGCTACAACAACATCGACCTGCCGACCTGCACCGCGCGCGGCGTGCTGGCCAGCAACACACCCGACGTGCTGACCGAAACCACGGCCGACTTCGGCTTTGCGCTGATGATGGCCGCAGCGCGCCGCATGGCCGAGAGCGAACACGCGCTGCGCCGCGGCGAATGGACCAAATGGTCCTACGACATGTTCTGCGGCAGCGACGTGCACGGCGCCACGCTGGGCATCCTGGGCATGGGCCGCATCGGCCAGGCGATTGCACGGCGCGGCGCACTGGGCTTCGGCATGAAGGTGATCTATCACAACCGCAGCCGCCTGGCGCCCGCGCAGGAAGCGCCGCTGGGCGCGCGCTATGTCGACAAGGCCACGCTGCTGCGCGAGGCCGACCACCTGGTGCTGGTGCTGCCGTACAGCCCGGCGGTGCACCACGCCGTCGGCGCGGCCGAGCTGGCGCAGATGAAGCCCGGCGCCACGCTGACCAACATCGCCCGCGGCGGCATCGTCGACGACGCGGCCTTGGCGGTGGCGCTGCGCGACCGCGTCATCGCGGCGGCGGGGCTGGACGTGTTCGAGGGCGAACCGGCATTGAGCCCGGCGCTGCTGACACTGCCCAATGTCGTGCTGACGCCGCACATCGCCAGCGCCACCACGGCCACGCGCCGCGCGATGGCAGAGCTGGCGGCCGACAACCTGATCGCCGCGCTGACGGGTGCCATGCCGCCGACGCCGCTGAACCCCGAGGTGCTGCCGCTGCGCCATGGTTGAAAGCGCGATGACGTTCTCGCTGGCGGTCTGGCTGGCAGTGGCGCTGGCTGCGGTCAACCTGCTGTTGCTGTTGTGGCTGGCCCTGCGGCCGCGTGGGGATGCCGAGGCCGCTGCCGCCGCGGCTGCCACGGCCGCCGCGGCCGCCGCGGCTGAGCAACGCCTGCGCAGCGAGGTGCAGGACAGTGCGCGCACGACGCGGCTGGAGCTCAGCGCCTCGCTGGCCCAGGTGCAGGACAGCGCCCGCACCACGCGCCAGGAACTGGCGGCCACGCTGGCCTTGATGCAGCAGAGCCTGCTGGCGCAGACCGGCGACGCCAGCCGCACCCAGAACGAGCAGATCGACACCCTGCGCACCCAGTTGGCGACGCTGCAGCAGGTGGTGGCGGCCTCGCTGCAGGGCACGGTGCAGGCGCAGGCGGCGCAGTCGCAGTCGGCCCGCGAGGCCCAGGATGCCGCCTTGCGTCGCTTCGGCCAGACCCTGGCCGAGCAATTGCGCGCGCTGGCCGAGGCCAACGACCGCAGGATGGGTGAAGTGCGTCAGACCGTCGAGACCCGGCTGCAGCTGCTGCAGGACGGCAACGAGAAGAAGCTCGAGCAGATGCGCGCCACGGTCGACGAAAAATTGCACGCGACGCTGGAGCAGCGCCTGGGCGAAAGCTTCAAGCAGGTGGCCGACCGGCTGGAGCAGGTGCACAAGGGCCTGGGCGAGATGCAGGGGCTGGCGCGCGATGTCGGCTCGCTGAACCGAGTCTTCAGCAATGTCAAATTGCGCGGCGTGTTCGGCGAGGTGCAGCTGGCGGCCCTGCTGGAACAGGTGTTCACGCCCGAGCAGTACGCCGTCAACGTCGCCACCGTGCCCGGCAGCAACGAGCGGGTGGAGTTCGCATTGCGCCTGCCTGGCCGTGGTGAGCGTGGCGACCACGGCGAGGACCGGCCGCTGTGGCTGCCGATCGACGCCAAGTTTCCGCGCGAGGACTACGACAAGCTGATCGATGCGCAGGAACGCGCCGACGCGGTGGGCGCCGAGGCTGCGGCCCGCGCCATCGAGATGCGTCTGCGGGCCGAAGCGCGCAGCATCCGCGACAAGTACGTCTCGCCGCCATACACCACCGACTTCGCCATCCTGTTCGTGCCCACGGAAGGGCTGTATGCCGAAGCGCTGCGCCGCCCGGGACTGGTCGAGGCCCTGCAGCGCGAATGCAAGGTCATGCTGGCCGGCCCGACCACGCTGCTGGCGACGCTGAACAGCCTGCAGATGGGCTTTCGCACGCTGGCGCTGGAAAAGCGCAGCGCCGAGGTGTGGGAGGTGCTGGGCGCCGTCAAGACCGAGTTCGGCAAGTTCGGCGAGGTGCTGGCGAAGACGAAGAAGAAGCTGGACGAGGCCAGTTCCACCATCGATGCCGCCAGCGTGCGCACGCGGGCGATGGAGCGCCGTCTGCGCGGCGTCGAGGCGCTGCCGGGCCCGCAGGCCGCGGCGCTGCTGCCGGGCCTGGTAGCGGACGTTGGCGCCGATGCGGGTGCCGCTGTGGGTCCCAATGCCGGCGCCGCCGACGAGACGTCGGCCGACGAGGACCCGCTTGGCTGATACGGCGCCGTCCCCGGGCGCTGCCCGCCGCGTCATCGTCGCCCTGGTGCTGGGCCAGCTGGGCCTGCATTCCGCCATGGCCGGCCTGCGCATGGCGGCCCCGCTGCAGGCGCTGCGCGATGGTTTCAGTCTCTGGTCCGTGGGCCTGCTGCTGGCGCTGTTCGCGGCTGCGCCGGTATTGCTGGCGATGCACTCGGGCCGCCTGGCCGACCGCCATGGCTACCACCGGCCGGTGTACATGGCCGTGGTGCTGGTGCTGGCGGGCATGGCGCTGGCGTTGGCATCCACCTTCGTCGACCGCAGCGCGGGCTTCGCCCTGCTCTGCGTCGCCGCCACGCTGACCGGCACGGGCGCCAACATGGGCCTGCTGACCATCCAGCGCACCGCAGGGCTGGCCGCGCGCGACAGTACCGAGCGCGTGCGCCTGTTCAGCTGGTTGGGCATCGCGCCGGCGCTGGCCAACGTCGTCGGGCCGGTGGCCGTGGGTCTGAGCATCGACGCGGCCGGTTTCAGTGCCGGCTACGGGGTGCTGCTGGCCCTGCCATTGCTGACGCTGTGGTCGGCGCGGCGCGTGCCGCGGCTGCCGCCATCAGCCGCCTCGGCCGGGGCCGCCGGCGGCCCCAGGCGCGGCAGTTGGGACCTGCTGAGCCTGCCCGGCATGCGCCCGCTGCTGGCCATGAACTGGCTGCTGTCGATGTGCTGGGACGTGCACAGCTTTGCCGTGCCGATCCTGGGCCACGAACGCGGCTTCAGCGCCGGCACCATCGGCCTCATCCTGGGTACGTTCACGCTGTCGGTGACGGCGGTGCGCCTGGGCCTGCCGCTGCTGGCGCACCGGCTGGAAGAACGCGCCACGCTGCGTGTGGCCATGTTGGCCACGGCAGTGGTCTTTGCGCTGTATCCGCTGGCGGCCACGCCCTGGCTGATGGCGGCCTGCGCCGCGCTGCTGGGGGTCACGCTGGGCGCCGTGCAACCCATGGTGCTGTCCACGCTGCACCACATCACGCCCGACCACCGTCACGGCGAGGCGCTGGCCTTTCGTTCGATGGCCATCAATGCGTCGAGCACCGTGATGCCCCTGGTCTTCGGCGCTGCCGGCACGGTGGCAGGCGCGGCGCTGTTGTTCTGGGCAGTGGGCGGCGCGGTGGGGGCGGGCAGCTGGATGACCGGCCAATTGGCGAAAGTGCGTTGAGGCGCTTGCAGCGGAGCAGTGCGGACGGCCGTTCGGTCGATACCGTCAATACGCTGGATACGGCGGTTATGGTCGCCAGGCCGCTCAGCCTTGCCGCCGCTGCACCGCCATGCGCCGACCGATCATGCCAAGCCCGGCCAGGGGCTGATGTCGTCCAGGGTGTAGATCTCGTAGCCGTCGGGGTCGCTGGCCAGCACCGGAAAGATCGCCGACAGCATCGTGTTGCCGCCCGCGGTGATGGCGTAGTCGTAGCCGACGGCCACCAGCGGGTCGATGAACACCGGCACGCCGGGCGTGGGCACGAACACAAACTCGAAGGCGCCGCCGGGACCGATGCCGATGGGCAGCAGCGGCGACTCGGGTGAGCTGCCGTCGCCGATGACGGAGCCGTTCAGCAGCAGGCCGTCGAAGGCCATGCCGCTGTCATATTCGTCGTCGGTCCAGTTGGTGACACCGAAGGCCAGCTGATAAGTCCCGGCGGTTTGCACCTCATAACGCGACTGCACCCAGCCGGTGTGACCGCAGCCGGCGTCCCAGCACTGCCCGCTGCTTCCGCCGAGAGGCGCCCAGCCCGGGCCTCCAGGAATGATGGCTACGCTGGCAGGTGTCAGCACCGCGTTGACGCCAGGCAATCCGAAGCCCGGCACGATGCTGCCCGTGGGCCGTGTGCGTGCGGTGAACAGCGTCGTCGTGTTGCCCCCGGTGGTCGATCTCAGCTGCGACCAGCCGTAGTCGGCGAAATCTGAGCCGTCGCTGGTGATGTAGTTGAACCAGAACTCCACCGTCGCGCCGACCGGCGCGAAGAAGGGGTCCGACAGCAGGGTGGACCCTGTGGTGCCGCCGAAACCCGGCAGCACTCCGCCACCGAACTGTCCGAGGTCGGTCGAAACCCAGGTGTAGCTGCTGGCGCCGCTGGGTGACAGCCCGACGACACCGTTGGCCCCCGAAGTGCCGCAGTTGCCGATGCAGTCGGCCGCCTGGCTGTCGGCCGCCGCACCCATACCCAGCGCCGCGACAGCGAACGCACCCATCCATTTGCTGATCATCGCTTTCCCCTTGGTCTGTGGTCGAAACAACGGTCGCCCGGCCTGCAGGCCATGCGATACGTCGAGTGTCGGCATCAGCCTCCGGGCCGCGTCGCTCAGTCAGGGGAGGTCGGGGTGCAGCGCGCGAACGCCGCGGGCCGCATCAAAAGCGGAGGGCGCCCGAGGCCGGTTCGGCCGGCGCTTCGACGGGCAGCGGCGGGGCGGCGGCCTCAGGCACAGGGGCCGGCACCGGCGGCGCCGCCCGGCGCTCGGCCGCGGGTGCCGTGCCCGAGGCCTGCCAGCCGCGCGGCAGCCGCGATTCGCGCGGGTAGCCGGCCGCGTCGAGGT
>JBBSCX010000055.1:0-13920 GCA_038249905.1 Burkholderiales bacterium | reverse complement strand
TGCCCTCGCACTTCTTCCGTCTGTGGCTGTGGCTGACCACCGGCATGGTGACCAAGGAATGGGTCGCCATCCACCGCAAGCACCACGCCAAGTGCGAGACCGCGGAAGACCCGCACAGCCCGCAGACACGCGGCATCAAGACGGTGCTGTTGACCGGCGCCGAGTTGTACCGCGCCGAGTCCAAGGTCGAAGAGACGCTGAGCAAGTACGGCCACAACACCCCTGACGACTGGATCGAGCGCAACCTGTACACCCGCTTCAGCTGGCAGGGCGTGGGCCTGATGCTGATCATCAACGTGTTCCTTTTCGGCGCCATCGGCGCCGCGGTGTGGGCGCTGCAGATGGCCTGGATCCCGATCACGGCCGCCGGCATCATCAACGGCATCGGCCACTGGTGGGGCTACCGCAACTTCGAGGCCACGGACGCCAGCACCAACATCTCGCCCTGGGGCATCCTGATCGGCGGCGAAGAACTGCACAACAACCACCACACCTACCCGACCAGCGCCAAGCTGTCGGTCAAGCCGTTCGAGTTCGACATCGGCTGGATGTACATCCGCATGCTCGAAATGGCGGGCATGGCCAAGGTGCGCAAGACGCCGCCCAAGCTGGCGCTGGGCAAGGTCAAAGCGGTGGCCGACGGCAAGACACTGGAAGCCATCATTGCCAACCGCTATGAAGTGATGGCCGGCTATGCGCACGAACTGAAGCGCGCCGCGACTCACGAACTGGAGCGGCTGAAGGCCCAGGGCGCCGAGCGCAGCGAGCGTTTCCGCCACATGCGCCTGGCCCAGGCCTGGCTGCACCGCGACGACGACAAGATCCCGCAAGGCGTCAAGCCCAGCTTGAAGCTGGCGCTGGGCGATTCGCCGCGCCTGGCGACCCTGGTGGCGATGCGCGAGGAGTTGCGCGGCCTGTGGACCCGTACCGGTGTCTCGGCCGAGCAACTGGTGGCCGACCTGCAGGCCTGGTGTCACAAGGCCGAGGACAGCGGCATCGCTGCGCTGCAGCAGTTCTCGATGAAGCTGCGCGCCGCGCACATCTGAACGCAGGCCGAATCCGGGCTGCCAATGAAGAAAGCCCGCCATCGGCGGGCTTTCCTGCTTTATCGGGCTGGCGCGTGTCTTCAGCCGGCCTTCTTCGAATACGCGCTGCACCAGCCCTTGCCGGCCACCTGGCGCGCCGGGAACAGCGGGCAGCCGCCGGCGGCATCGGCCGCCTTGCCCTGGTACAGCGCGCAGTTGCCACACTGCTGGCCGGCGGCGTAGTTCTTGAACTTCGCCTTGTCGGCGCGGGCAGCATCGGCCACATATCCCAGCGCGGCGGCC
Source organism: Burkholderiales bacterium (assembly GCA_038249905.1). Classification (GTDB taxonomy): domain Bacteria; phylum Pseudomonadota; class Gammaproteobacteria; order Burkholderiales; family Burkholderiaceae_C; genus Rubrivivax. Next base: position 12,592 of record JBBSCX010000055.1, on the reverse strand, counting down.
TGCGGGTCCTTCTCGACCACGGGTTGGGCGCTGGCCGGGCCGGCGGCCCACAGCGAGGCGGCGGCCAGTGGTGCGATCTGGATGAATTGGCGGCGTGAGGTCATCGATGAGTCTCCGGGTCGGGGGTTGAAGCGGCCATGTCGCTCGTGCGACCGGCTCGTGTGTCGACTAACGCGCGGGCAGCCCTTGTGGCTGACATGGCCGGTGGGCAGGTCGTGACATCTGACCATCCCCAGGACCGGTCACCGCTGCCGGCCCGTGCGCATGGCACCATGCCTGCCATGAGCATGACGCGACGCCTCGCGCTTTTGTTGCTGGCGGTGCTGCTGCCGGCGCTGTTGGGCAGCCTGGCGCTGCACCAGGCGGCGTTGCGCGCTGCCAGTGCCACGCAGTTGCAGGTGCGCAACGCCGAAGCAGCAGCATCGCTGGCACTGGCGCTGTCTATGTCGATGTCGCAGCAGGGTGTCCGCCTGGCGCAATTGCAGCCCGTGGCCTCCGCACACTTCGATCTGGGCCACTACCGCGCGCTGAGACTGCTGGGGCCCGCAGGGCAAGTGCTGTTCGAGCGCCTGGACCCCGGCCGCCGGCCCGCCGTGCCCGGCTGGTTCCTGCATTTGCTGCCGCTGGACGTGCCGCCCGGCGTGGCGAGGGTCGGCGACGGTGGCGCAGACGTCAGCCGTGTCGAGGTGCAGACGCACGCCGACCAGGCCTGGGTGCAGCTGTGGTCGTCCACACTGCGCGCGGCTGGGCTGTCGACGCTCTTCGCGCTGCTGGCGACCGCGCTGGCCACGGCACTGCTGCGTGGTTGGCGACGGCCCCTTTTGGCAGCGGTGGCGCAGGCGCAGGCACTGCAGCAGGGCCGCTTCGTGCAGGCCGAGGTGCCGCCCTGGCCCGAGCTGGCGCAGCTCACATGCAGCATGAACAGCATGGTCGACCGCCTGCGCCAGGTGTTCGACGCGCAGGCCGGGCAGGTGGCGCTGCTGCGCCGTCAGGCCCACGCCGACGTCGTCACCGGCCTGCCACGGCGCGAGCACTTCATCGACCGCCTGCAGGAACTGCTGGCCGACGCCGGTGCGCCGCCTTCGACCCTGCTGCTGCTGCGTGCGCGACGTCTGGACGAGGTCAACCGCCGCCTCGGTCACGATGGCACCGACCGCCTGCTGGCGAGCCTGGCCGAACTGCTGCAGACCTATGTGCAGCGTGTGGCCGGTGCCGCCGCGGGGCGCTTGAACGGCAGCGACTTTGCGCTGTGCCTGCCGGCCAGCGGCGTGGCGCAGGAGACCGCCGATTCGCTGCGCGCCGCCTTGTCGGCATCGCCCCTGACACGCAGTGGCGGCGCACGCTGGGCCCTGGGCGGGGTCGAGGGCCTGCAGGGCGGCAGTGCCGGGGCCGCGCTGGCGGCTGCCGACGCGGCCCTGGCCGAGTCCGAGGCCGACTTGGAGGGCGCCAGCGTCATCCACGCCCAGGGTGAACTGGTGGCCGACCCGGCGGGCGCGCGTGCCTGGCGCGAGCAGATCAGCGCGGCGCTGGCTGAGGGCCGGGTTCGCCTGGCGGCCTTGGCGCTGCGGGACCTGCGGGGCCGGCTGTTGCATCTGGAATGTTCTCTGCAGGTGCAGCTCCAGCCCGGCGGCGACTTTCATGCCGCGCGCCGCTGGCTGGCTCTGGCCGGACGCAGCCGGCTGCTGCCCGAGGTGGACCGGACTGCCGTGCGACTGGCATTGCAGGCCAGTTCCAGTGACGGCTTGCCGCGTGCTGTGCGGGTCTCCGCCGACTCGCTGGCCGAACCGGGTTCTGCATCGGCGCTGGGGGCGTTGCTGGCGGCACAGCCGACTGCGGCGGCCCTGCTGTGGCTGGACCTGCCCGAACACCTGGGCACCCACGCCGCCGGTCACCCCGAGGATGCGCCGCTGCCCGGCTTGCGCGACACACTGGCGGGCTGGCGGGCTCGCAGCGTGCGCGTCGGCGTGGAGCATGCCGGCGCGGCACCGCAGGCGCTGGCAGGGCTCAGCCACCTGGGCCTGGACTATGTGAAGGTCGCGGCGCGCCACTTGCGCGGCGTGGCCGACGACGCGCCGGCGCGTGAGCATGCCAGCGGCTTGCTGGCGCTGGTGCATGGCATGGGCCTGCAGGCGCTGGCCGAGGGCATCACCGACCCGCGCGACCTGGTCGCGTTGTGGGCGCTGGGCTGGGACGGGGCGACCGGTGCCGCCGTGGCGCCGCACGAGGGCATCGACCCTGCCTGAGCCGCAGCCCTGGCGAGCTTGTTCGGTCAGGCGATGTCGCCCGCGTGCACGCCGAAGCTGCCTCGGCGCCGGTCGGCGAAGTAAAGCTGCAGCGTCTCGCGCACGGTGCGAAAGGCCAGTTCGTCCCAGGGCACTTCATGCTCGTGAAACAGCCGCGCCTCGATCGTCTCCGGGCCAGGATTGAGCGTGGTGTCGAGCATGCGGGCGCGGTAGTACAGGTGCAACTGACCGACACGCACGACGTTCAGCACCGTGAACAAGCCTTGCAGTTCGATCTGCGCGCCGGCCTCTTCGTCGGTCTCGCGGCGGGCGCCTTCGGCGGTGCTTTCGCCGAGTTCGAGAAAGCCTGCCGGCAGTGTCCAGAAGCCAAAACGCGGCTCGATGTTGCGGCGGCACAGCAGCACCTGCTCGCCCCACACCGGCACCGTGCCGACGACGTTGATCGGGTTCTCGTAGTGGATTTCGCCGCAGCTGCCGCAGGTGGCGCGTTCGCGGTTGTCGCCCTCGGGCACCTGGTAGGCCACGGTGCTGCCGCAGACGCGGCAATGCTTGATGCGACGCGGCAAGATCATGCTAACGAGTGTAGTGGCGGGCGTAGCATCCCGCTTTGGGCCTGCTGTCGCACTTCCGTCATACAAATGCCATGAGCCTCGTCTTCCCCGCCCCGCTGCCCACACTCGTGCCCGTGCAGGGCGGTGGCAGTTTCCCGGTGCACCGCATCTATTGCGTCGGCCGAAACTACGCCGAACATGCCCAGGAGATGGGCTTTACCGGCCGCGAGCCGCCCTTCTTCTTCATGAAGCCGGCCGATGCCGCGGTGCCGGTTCCCGCGGGCGAGACCGGGCTCGTCGACTACCCCAGCCTGACCGCCGACCTCCATCACGAGGTCGAATTGGTGGTGGCGATCGGTGGTGACCGACACCGGGGAAGCGGCGGCCGCGACATCACCGCGGCCGACGCAATGGACCATGTCTGGGGCTGTGCCGTGGGCCTGGACATGACGCGTCGCGACCTGCAGGGGCAGATGAAGAAGCAGGGCCGGCCCTGGTGCATCGGCAAGGCTTTCGAGCAGTCGGCCCCGATCGGCCCGATCGTGCCGCTGACGCAGTGCGGGCCGCTGAACGCCGGCGCCATCACACTGCAGGTCAACGGCGTGCCGCGGCAGAGCGGCGACCTGGCCGACCTGATCTGGACTGTGCCCGAGATCATCGAGCAGCTCAGCCGCGCCTGGACCTTGCAAGCCGGCGACCTGATCTTCACCGGCACACCGGCCGGCGTGGGCGCGGTCGTGGCCGGTGACCTGATGGAAGCGCACATTGCCGGCCTGCCGCCGTTGCGCGTGCAAATGAGCGCGCAAATGAGCGTGCCAGTGCGCGTGCCAGTGCGCTGAAACCTGCGGACCGCCGAGGGCATGAGGAGAACGTGATGGCGCTGACGCTCTACAACTACTTCCGCTCCTCGGCCTCGTGGCGGGTGCGCATCGCGCTGGCGCTGAAGGGCCTGGACTACAGCTGGCGCGGCGTGCATCTGGCGCGCAGCGAACAGTTCAACGAGAGCTACGCCGCCGTGTCGGCCTCGCGCCTGGTGCCGCTGCTGCAGGACGGCGACATCAGCTTGACGCAGTCGCTGGCGATCTGCGAATACCTCGACGAGACCTGTCCGCAGCCGCCCCTGCTGCCCGCCGATGCGGCCGGCCGGGCGCGGGTGCGTGCGCTGGCGCTGGACGTGGCCTGCGAGATCCACCCGCTGAACAACCTGCGCGTGCTGCGCTATCTGGTGCACGATCTCAAGCTGAGCGAGGACGACAAGACCCGCTGGTACAGGCACTGGGTCGAGACCGGCCTGGAAGCGCTCGAACGGCAGCTGCAGGCACGGCCCGCCACCTACTGCCACGGCGACACGCCGACACTGGCCGACATCGCGCTGGTGCCGCAGGTCTACAACGCCCGGCGCTTCGACTGCCGGCTCGACCATGTGCCGCAGGTGATGCAGGTGGTCGAGGCCTGCATGCAGCTCGACGCCTTCGAGCAGACGCGGCCCGAACACTGCCCGGACTTCGAGTGAGCGCCGACGCGCCGAGTGTGCCGCCGGGCTTCCTGCCGACCGTCCCGCTGACCGTCCCGAAGCTGCCCACACTGTCGCTGCGGGTGCCGGGCTGGACCGCACCGGCCGGCGTCGGCGCGGCGATGAGCACCCGCCATGGCGGTGTCAGCCAGGGACCCTGGGCCACGCTGAACCTGGGGGCCGCCGTGGGCGACGACGCGCAGGCGGTATCCGAGAACCGGCGCCGGCTTGCCGTGGCCCTTGGCGCGCAGCCGGTATGGCTGCGCCAGGTGCATGGCACGGCAGTGCGGCGCCTGGTCGCAGACGACCCGAGACCCGGCGCGGGCTGCAACCGATCCAAAGACGGCATCGGCGCCAGAGATTCCGCCAGCGTCATTGACACCGCCGCCGACGCCGCCTGGACCGATGTGCCCGGCATGGCCTGCGCGGTGCTGGTGGCGGACTGTCTGCCCGTGCTGTTCACGGTGGACGACGGCCGCGCCGTGGCCGCGGCGCATGCCGGCTGGCGCGGCCTGGCCGCCGGTGTGCTGGACGCCACCGTGCAGGCGCTGTGCAGCGGCAGCGGCGTGGCACCGTCGAGGGTGCGGGCCTGGGTCGGGCCCGGCATCGGGCCGCGGCAGTTCGAAGTCGGTGCCGATGTGCTGGCCGGTTTCGGTGCCAGCGCCGCCGCGCCCGGCCCGCACTTTGTCGCCCGCCCTCGGCCCGATGGTGCGCTGCGCTGGCTGGCCGACTTGCCGGCGCTGGCCGTGCGCCGTCTGCAGGCGGCCGGGGTGCAGGCCGTCAGCGTCGATGGCGGTTGCACCGTCGAGGCGGCTTCAGACTTCTTTTCGTTCCGGCGCGACGGCGTTACCGGGCGCATGGCTGCGGCCGTCTGGCGGCGCGAGTGAGGGCGCCGGCATGGGTTGCGTCGTGGCTTGCGTCGTGGCTTGCGTCATGGGCGGCGACGTGCTCGGTGCACCGGCTTGTGCCGGATCCTGCGCGGGCGCCTGCACCAGGTCCTGTGCCGCGTCGGCCGCCTGCCGTGCGCGCCGACGCATGGGTGTGCCCATCAGGTACATCACCACCGCCAGCGGCAACACGCCGTAGAAGACGAAGGTGAGCACCGCGCCCACGACCGTGCCATTGCTGGACAGGGCCTCGGCCACCGCGAGCATCAGCACGACATACATCCAGGCGATGGCAACCAGGTACATGGGCGGCAGGGATTAGGATTTGGGCGCCCGTGCGCGGGGCGGGGTGGCGAGTCATCGCACCGTCAGCCCCGGCGCGTAAAAGACGGTTCTGAGGGGGGTTTGGCGTCCAGCGCAAGCTCTGCCAGACGCCAGCCATTGCCAGGAGATCAAGATGGCCACCAAGACTAACGCGCCCGCAAAGACCGCGCCGGCCCGGGAAAAGGCCCCCGCGAGGAACGCCACAGCGCGGGGCCGCGGCAAGGCGGCAGCGCCGGCCAGGCCGCGGACAGCGCCGACCGCGCCGACCGCGCCAACCGCGCCGACCGCACCACCTTCGGCGCCCGCCTCGGCCGCCCCTGCGCGGCCGCACGCCGCAGCCCTGCCTGGCAGGGACACGGCGCAGGCCTTCGGCAGTGCCGTCGGCGAATGGTGGAAGGCGATGTCGGGGCTGGCCATGCCGTCGCCGCAGCTGAGCAGCTTGCAGGGCGACTACATGAAGCACGCCACCGAGGTCTGGAACCAGACCCTGCAGCGCATGCCGGGCGACGGCGCACCCGCCGCCACGCCCATCCCCGACCGCCGCTTTGCCGCGGCGCCCTGGGCGCAGAACCCGGCCGCCGCCTTCACGGCACAGATGTACCTGCTCAACGCGCGCACGCTGATGCAGATGGCCGAGAACATCGACGGCGACGCCAAGACCAAGGCGCGTGTGCGCTTCGCGGTGCAGCAGTGGATCGACGCCGCCAGCCCCAGCAACTTCCTCGCCTTCAACCCCGAGGCGATGCAGAAGGCGCTGGACACCCAGGGCGAAAGCATCGCGCATGGCATGCAGCACTTGCTGCAGGACCTGCAGAAGGGCCATGTCTCGCAGACCGACGAGAGCGTGTTCGAGGTCGGCCGCAACGTCGCCACCAGCGCCGGCAGCGTGGTGTTCGAGAACGCACTGTTCCAGCTCATCGAGTACGCACCGCTGACGCCCAAGGTCCATGCCAGGCCGATGCTGTTCGTGCCGCCCTGCATCAACAAGTACTACATCCTCGACCTGCAGCCCGAGAACTCGGTCATCCGCTACACCGTTGAACAGGGCCACCGCACCTTTGTCGTCAGTTGGCGCAATCCCGACGAGTCGATGAAGGCCATGAGCTGGGACGACTACATCGAGCAGGGCCCCATCACGGCCATCCGCGAGGTGCAGGCCATCAGCGGCAGCGACACGCTGAACACGCTGGGCTTCTGCGTCGGTGGCACCCTGCTGTCGACGGCGCTGGCGGTGCTGGCGGCGCGCGGACAACATCCGGCCGAGAGCGTGACCCTGCTGACCACGCTGCTGGACTTCGAGAGCACCGGCATCCTCGATATCTTCATCGACGAGACCATGGTGCAGATGCGCGAGATGACGCTGGGCGCGCAGAGCCCCGGCGGCGCCGGGCTGCTGAAGGGCAAGGAACTGGCCACCACCTTCAGCTTCCTGCGTCCCAATGACCTGGTGTGGAATTACGTCGTCGGCAACTATCTGAAGGGCGAGAAGCCGCCGCCCTTCGATCTGCTGTACTGGAACGGCGACAGCACGAATCTGCCCGGGCCCATGTACTGCTGGTACCTGCGCCACACGTACCTGCAGAACGAGCTGAAGATCCCGTGCCGCCTGACGGTGTGTGGCGAGAAGGTGGACCTGGGCGCCATCCGGGCACCGGTGTACATCTATGGCTCGCGCGAAGACCACATCGTGCCCTGGCATGCGGCCTACCGTTCGGTGCCCTTGCTGCAGGGCAAGCGCCGCTTCGTGCTGGGCGCCAGCGGGCACATCGCCGGCGTCATCAATCCACCCGCCCGTCCCCCCAAGCCCAGCAAGCGCAGCCACTGGACCAACGACAGCCTGCCGGCCACGCCCGAGGCCTGGTTCGAGGGCGCGACCGAACACACCGGCAGCTGGTGGCCCGACTGGACCGCCTGGCTGAAGCCGCACGGCGGCGGCTGGGTCGCCGCGCCAACATCGCCGGGCGATGCCAGGCACCGTGTCATCGAACCCGCCCCCGGCCGTTATGTCAAGGCCAAGGCGTGAGTTCGATTTGCGGGCGTTGATTGCAGACTGACATTTGTTCCGTACTGACAGGAGCAGCCCCATGAGCACCGACATCGTGATCGTCGCCGCCACCCGCACCGCGGTCGGCAAGTTCGGCGGCAGCCTCTCAAAGACTCCCGCGGTCGAACTCGGCGCCACGGTGCTGAAGGAACTGCTGCTGCGCGCGAAGCTGGAAGGCGCCCAGGTCGGCGAGGTCATCCTGGGCCAGGTGCTGACGGCTGGCGCGGGCCAGAACCCGGCGCGGCAGGCCGTCATCAAGGCCGGCTTCCCGGTGGGGGTGCCGGCCATGACCATCAACAAGGTCTGCGGCTCGGGCCTGAAGGCGGTGATGCTGGCGGCACAGGCCATCCGCGACGGCGACAGCGAGATCATCATCGCCGGCGGGCAGGAGAACATGAGCCTGAGCCCGCATGTGCTGCACGGCAGCCGGGAGGGCCAGCGCATGGGCGACTGGAAGATGGTCGATTCGATGATCACCGACGGCCTGTGGGACGTCTACAACCAGTACCACATGGGCACCACGGCCGAAAACGTGGCCAAGCAGTACGGCGTCACGCGCGAGGCCCAGGACGCGCTGGCGCTCGGCAGCCAGATGAAGGCCGCCGCGGCGCAGGAGGCCGGGCGCTTCAACGACGAGATCGTGCCGGTCAGCATCCCGCAGAAGAAGGGCGACCCGGTCGTGTTCGCGGCCGACGAGTTCATCAACAAGAAAACCAGCGCCGACGCCCTGGCCGGCCTGCGCCCGGCCTTCGACAAGGCCGGCAGCGTGACCGCCGGCAACGCCAGCGGCCTGAACGACGGCGCTGCCGGCGTGGTGGTGATGTCGGCGGCCAAGGCGGCCGCGCTGGGCCTGACGCCGCTGGCGCGCATCGCCAGCTATGCCAGCGCGGGCCTGGACCCCAGCATCATGGGCATGGGGCCGGTGCCAGCGGCACGCAAGGCGCTGGAGCGTGCCGGCTGGAAGCCGCAGGACCTGGACCTGCTGGAGATCAACGAGGCCTTTGCCGCCCAGGCCTGCGCCGTGCACCAGGAAATGGGCTGGGACACGTCCAAGGTCAACGTCAATGGCGGCGCCATTGCCATCGGCCACCCCATCGGCGCTTCGGGCTGCCGCATCCTGGTGACGCTGCTGCACGAGATGGTCCGGCGTGACGCCCGGCGTGGCATCGCCAGTCTGTGCATTGGGGGTGGCATGGGTGTTGCAATGACGGTCGAACGTTGACAATCCCTCCACCCGATCACAACGACAAATCAGGAGAGCACACCATGGCCAACAAAGTCGCGTACGTCACCGGCGGCATGGGCGGCATCGGCACCGCCATCTGCCAGCGCCTGCACAAGGAAGGCTGCACCGTCATCGCCGGCTGCGGCCCCAGCCGCGACTGGAAGAAATGGCTGGACGAGCAGAAGGCGCTGGGCTACAGCTTCTTCGCCAGCGCGGGCAATGTCGCCGACTGGGACAGCACGGTCACCGCCTTCACCCGCGCCAAGGAAGAGCATGGCGCCATCGATGTGCTGGTGAACAACGCCGGCATCACGCGGGACCGCATGTTCCTGAAGATGACGCCCGACGACTGGCATGCCGTCATCGACACCAACCTGAACAGCATGTTCAACGTCACCAAGCAGGTGGTGCCGGACATGGTGGCCAACGGCTGGGGCCGCATCGTGCAGATCAGCAGCGTCAACGGCGAGAAGGGTCAGGCCGGGCAGACCAACTACAGCGCCGCCAAGGCCGGCATGCACGGCTTCACGATGGCGCTGGCGCAGGAAGTGGCCAGCAAGGGTGTGACGGTCAATACCGTCAGCCCCGGCTACATCGGCACCGACATGGTCCGCGCCATCAAGCCCGAGGTGCTGGAGAAGATCGTCGCCACCATCCCCGTCAAGCGGCTGGGCACGCCGGAGGAGATCGCCTCCATCGTCGCCTGGCTCGCCAGCGATGACTCGGGCTTCTCGACCGGCGCCGATTTCAGCTGCAACGGCGGCATGCACATGGGCTGAGGCGGGTTCCGCCCCTCCGACGCCGCCGCGGCCGATGTCCGGCGGCGGGTCGGTGTGACAGCCCCGGGCCCGCTCTTGCGAGCGCCAGCGCGTATTCGACAGCGCGTATTTGCCAACGCCTCTGCGCCAGCGCCGGCTCGTCAAGGGCGGTCGTCAATTCGTCAGCGCCCGTGCCTCACTTCGCCGGCGCCGAAGCAGGCCCAGGCGCCGGCACGATCACCACTGTCGTGCCGTCGGCGTTCTTGCCCGGCTCGCCCTTGTTGCCGTCGTAGCCGGGGGCGCCCGTGCTGCCGGTGTTGCCGGTGTTGCCGGTGTTGCCGGCCGGTCCGGGGGGGCCGGCGGGGCCGGGCACGACGATGGGTTCGGGGGCCGGCGTCACGGGTACGGGCACGGCAACCACGGTTTCGCGGTCGCGGTCGCAGGCGCTCAGTGTGGCCAGGGCGGACATCGCGGACAGCGCCAGCAGCGCCGTCCTCAGGTTCGATCGGTTCATGGGGGATTTCCTTGGGGAGGGCGGTGGGATATGACGCCCGACAGGCCCTGGGGCGCATCGAACATGCTGCAGGAGCATCCGCTCTGCCGGCGCTGCCGTCTGTGCGGCGGGTGACATGCCGGCGGGTTGTTTGCAGAAGCTTTCAGGGGCCGCCAAGGGCATCGAGGGGCCTCAGGTGCCTTCGAGGAAGTAGCGGATCACGCTCTTGGCGATGAAGCCCACCAAGCCGAAACCCAGCGCAAGGAAGAGCACGAAGGTGCCGAAGCGACCGGCCTTCGATTCGCGCGCCAGCTGCCAGATGATGAACACCATGTACAGCATGAAGGCGCCGACGCCGAAGCTCAGGCCGAACTGCGCGATCTGTGGTTCGGTGTAACCGAACATCAGGCGGCTGCCGGTGCAGCGGTCTCGGGCCCGACCAGGTCGGTATAGGCGTGCCAGCTCGCATGCGCCAGCAGCGGCACCACGACGACCATGCCCAGCAGCAGCGTGGCCATGCCCAGCACGGTCAGGCCCAGGATCAGCGTCGCCCACAGTGCCATCGGCGCCGGGTTCAGCAAGGCGGCGCGCACGCTCACCAGCACGGCCGGGTGCACACCGATGCGGCGATCCAGCAACAACGGGATGGCGACCACGGTGGACGCGAAGATGGGCGCGGCCAGCGCGCTGCCCAGGATCAGCCACAGCTCGAACAGATAGGTCTGGCCCGACAGCACGACGACGCGCAGGAAGTCCTGCGGGTTGGCCACCGGGGCCTCGGCCCAGCCGGTGATCATGGCCGCGCTGGTCAGCACCCAGCCGGTGCCGGCCAGCGCCAGCAGCAGGCCGAACACCACCAGCCGGCCGTCGCCCGGGCGCCAGGCGGCCAGCGCCGTGCCCAGCGTCGCCGGCCGGCCGCGGGCCAGCGCGCGGCTGACGGCGTACAGGCCCGTGGCCACCAGCGGCGCCACCAGCAGGAAGCCGCTGAAGGCACCGGCCAGCAGCCAGAAGCGGTTGCCGGCGGCAGCAATCAGCAGTGCGCCGAACAGCGCCGCGGCCAAGCCGTGCAGCAGACCTGGCAGCGGCGCGCGGCGCAGGTCGCCGGCGCCTCGCACCAGCCATTGCAGCGGAGCGCCCAGGCCCACCTGACGCACCGGGTGGCGGCGCAGCGACTGGTGCACGGCGTCGTTGATGGCGGGCAGGGGGGGCTTCATGTGCAGGGCACGGTGGCGTGCGGGTCGGGCTCGGTCGGGATGGTCTGGATCAGGTGGCGGGCCACCTCGGCCAGCGCGGCTTCGCCGCCGTCGGCCAGGCCCAGCGTCGGCGCCGCCGCCAGATTGCCATAGCTGCGCGCCAGCGAACGTTCATACAGCGGGTCGTAATGCGTGGCCATCAGATCTGCAAACAGCGTTGCCCACTGCCCGGCACGCGCTTGGGCCTGCCAGGCCTGCACCGTGGCAAGGCCGCGCAGCATCGTCAGCGCGTCCAGCAGGCGGCAAAAGGCGTCCACGTCGTCGGCGAAGTGGCAGTAGTCCTGCAGCAGCAGGGCCACACGCGCCGCCTCGTCCATCTGCACCCGCAGCACCTGGCCGTGCTCGCGCATGCGCAGCAGCAGCGCCGCCGGCACCGCCAGGCGGCCGATGCGCAGGCTCTCGCTCTCGACGAACACGGGCCGCGATGGGTCGAAGCTGCGCAGCGCCTGCCAGACCAGGGTGTCGAAGCGTTTTTGCGCCGGTTGCGGCTGGTCGGGCAGGCCGCCCAGCACGCTGCCCCGGTGGCAGGCCAGGCCTTCCAGGTCCAGCACCTGCGCGCCCTGCGCGGCCAACGCGTGCAGCAGGCGGGTTTTGCCGCTGCCGGTGCGGCCGGTCAGCACCTTGAAGTGCAGGGCGGCCGGGCGCGAATCCAGTTCATCACGCACCACGGCGCGAAAGCCCTTGTAGCCGCCCTGCAACTGCGCGGTGCGAAAGCCGATCTGCCCCAGAAACCACGCCAGGCTGCCCGATCGCTGCCCGCCGCGCCAGCAGTACACCAGCGGCTGCCAGTCGCGCGGCTTGTCCTGCACCCACTGCTCGACATGGTCGGCGATGTTGCGCGCCACCATTACCGCGCCGACCCTGCGGGCGGCCAGCGCCGAGTCCTGCTTGTACAGCGTGCCGACGATGCGCCGCTGTTCGTCGTCCAGCACCGGCCAGTTGACGGCGCCAGGCAACCGGTCCTCGGCGAACTCGGCCGGCGAGCGCACGTCGATGATCGTGTCGAAGCGCCCCGGATGGCCGATGGCTATGGCGGCTTGCGCGGCTTCGGTGGCGTTGGCGAGTTGCAGTCCCATGGTGTGGCGCAGGTGGCGCAGGTGGCGCAGGTGGCTCGCGTTCAGGCCGGCGCCGCGACGGCGTCGAGCAGGTCACTCTCGATCTTCAGCTGCCCGCGCGTCTGCTGCAGCAGCGGGCCGTCGACCAAGAAGGTGTCCTCGACCCGTTCGCCCAGGGTCGTAATCTTGGCCAGTTGCAGGTTGACCTGGTGGCGCGCCATGACGCGGGCGATGGCGTACAGCAGC
>JBBSCX010000054.1:0-14044 GCA_038249905.1 Burkholderiales bacterium | reverse complement strand
GCACGAGCTGCCGCGCGAAGAAGCACTGCGCGCCATTGGCGACGAACTGGCAGCGGCCCAGGCCCGGGTCGAGGCGCTGGGGTTCTCGGCCACCCTTCGCAAGTCCAAGGAGGGTAACGAGGCCAAGCTGTTCGTGAGCGACGCGGGCGTCGAGGTCAAGGTCGAGGTGAACTTCGTCTTCCGCGGCACGGTGCTGCCGCCGGAGCGCCGGGCGTTGACGCCTGCATCTCAGCAGATGTTCTCGGCCAATGTCGAGATCCCCGTCCTGGCTGCGCCCGAGCTCTATGGCGGCAAGCTCTATGCGCCGACCGCGAGGTCGGCGTTTTGCTTTGTGGGCCTGGGGCGGCCACTGCTTTTGAGCGCGATATGTCCTCAGCGGTTTCGCTGCGGTTTCGAGTGACCGTTGGTTTCCTTGCCCAGCCGCTGACGCCAGCGGCCGCCGCTTCCCCGGAACATCCGCCTGCCGATGGCAGTCGACACCGTGCGGGTGTCTTTCCCCCCGCAGCGGCGTCACATCCGACTTCAGGACAGTGGTTGGCCATCGCGCTGGCGCGCTCAGCGGCGCTGCACGGGCGCTTGCCCGAACCCGCCTACCGCGCGCCGGCCCGGCGCCGCACCGGGCTGCGCATCAATACGAACTCTTCCGCGGCCGTCGGGTGCACGGCCAGCGTGCGGTCGAAGTCGCGCTTGGTGGCGCCGGCGCTCAGGGCCACGGCCAGGCTCTGCACGATCTCGGGCGCGTCGGCGCCGATCATGTGCACGCCCAGCACACGCTCGTTCAGACCGTCGACCACCAGTTTCATGAAGCTGCGCTGCGCGCCGCCGACGAAGGCCGTGCGCATGGGGCGGAAGTCGGCGGTGTAGATGTCCACCGGGCCCTGCGCCACGGCCGCCTCCTCGCTCAGCCCGACGCTGGCGATCGGCGGGTCGGTGAAGACGGCGCTGGGCACGCCGCGGTGGTCCACGCGCATCGGGCGGCCGCCGAACTGGCTGTCGGCAAAGGCACGGCCTTCGGCAATGGCCACCGGCGTCAGGTTGACGCGGTTGGTGACGTCGCCGATGGCCCAAAGTCCGGTGTTGCCGGTGTTGCCGGTGTTGCCGGTCTGGTTGGCCCGACTCCAGTCCGGCACCGCACAGCGGCTGTCGGCGTCGACCCGAAGGGCGCCGCGTTCATCCAGCAGCGCGGCCAGCGGCACGCCCAGCGTGTCCAGCCCCAGCCCCAGCGTGTTGGGCCGGCGGCCGGTGGCGTTCAGAGCCGCGGCGGCGTGCAATGTGCTGCCGTCGGCACGGGTCAGCTCGAAGCCGCTCTCAGTGCGCCGCAGCGCTGTCGGCATCACCCCGCCCGCCAGCGTGATGCCGCGGGCGCTGAAGGCATGCGCCAGGCGCGTGCGCAGGTCTTCGTCGAAGCCGCGCAGTGGCAGCACGTCGCGAAAGGCCAGCGTCACGGCCACGCCCAGCCCGGCCAGGATGCTGGCGAACTCGACGCCGATGTAGCCGCCGCCCACCACCAGCAGGGTCGCCGGCAGGGTCTGCAGGTCGAGCACGTCGTCGGACGTCATCGCCTGTGCCATGCCCGGCAAGGCTTCGCGGGACGGCGCACCGCCGCAAGCGACGAGCACGCGCGGGGCGCACAGTGTGATCTCGCTGCCGTCCTCCGCGTCCGCGTCCACGCCCGCCACGCGCGCCACTCGCACCACCCGCACCACGCCCGGGCCGTCCAGCCGCGCCCGGCCGGCGATCAGTTCGACACCGCTGTCGGCCAGCATCTGGCGGTAGATGCCTTCCAGCCGCGCCGTTTCCTGCGCCTTGGCGGCCGCCCAGGTGGCCATGTCGAAGCGTGCCGAGACGTCGTGCCAGCCATAGCCGCGCGCTTCGTCGAAGGCCTGCGCATGGCCGGCGGCGTACATCATCAATTTCTTCGGCACGCAGCCGCGGATGACGCAGGTGCCACCGACGCGCGCGTTCTCGACGATGGCCACGCGCGCACCGTGCAGCGCCGCGCGGCGCGATGCGGCCACACCGCCGGAGCCGGCGCCGATGACGATCAGGTCGTGGGTGGGGGTCATGTCGGGTCTCCGTGGCGCCGCGGGCGGCGGTGTCATCTATGGCGGCGAGTCGCACCGAACATCAGCGAACGGCAGCGAACGGCGTGGTTGGACAGGTCTTGTCGGGGCATTGTGGGCGGCCTAGAGGCGGTACGGTGGCGCCGTGCGGTACGCCGCGGTGGCGGCAACGGATGGCGACGCAGTGGCGGCACCGCCTGAAATCAGACCGGCCAGCCCAGGCCTTTCAGCCGCGCCAGATCTTCGGGCCGGTCCACGTCCCACAGCGTCGGCCCTTCGTGCAGCCGCAGGCCGGCGGCGCGTGCGCGTTCGCGCGTGTCGGCCATCACGTGTTCGGTGCTCCAGTGCATGCCCTCGAACAGCGCCGGCTGCGGCGTGCGCAGGCCGACCAGCACATAACCGCCGTCCTCGGCCGGCAGCGTCACCGCGTCGGCACCTTCGTGCAGCACCTGTGCGGCGGCGTGCAGGTGGGCGCCCGTCAGCGCCGGGCAGTCGGTGCCGATCAGCAGCAGCGGCGCGCGTGCTTCAGCTGTGTTCTTGGCGCTGTTCTTGGCGCTGTCTGCGGCGCTGTTCGCGGCCTCGTCCGTGGCGTCGTTGGCGTCGTCGTTCGCGTCGCTGTCTGCGTCGCTCTCTGTGTCAGGCGCGGTGTGGGCGACAAAAGCCGCATGCATGCGCGCGCCCAGGTCCCCGCCCGGCTGCGGCCGCAGCGCGACAACTGTGCCGCGCTGCAGGGCGCGGAAGAAGCGGTGCTGCATGTCCGGCGCGCACCACAGCGTGACGGCACCCAGCGCCGCTTCCTGTGCCGTGCGCAAGGCCCGCAACGTCAGCGCACGCTGCAAGCGCGCTGCGCCGGCCGCTCCCAGGGCGGGGATCAGCCGCGTCTTCGCCAGTCCGGCGATAGGCGCCTTGGCCAGCACGGCGATGTGCGCGCCCGCGATCATGCGACGCGACTGGCGGTGTCCGCCCCGGCCACCATCTGCGCCGGCGTCAGTGCCGTGCCGAGGCTGATGCGATCGAAGTACGACACCCAGGCATCCGAGCCCGGCGGCCACTGGCGCAGGAACTCGACCTGCCAGCGTGCGCTGTCGTAGCGCAGCGGCAGCAGGGCGACATGGGCGCCGGCATGCAGGAACTGATGCACCGCGGGGCGCGGCGATGGCGTGGTGGCGATGCGCGTGACGAGGCCGTACAGGCTGTCTGGTCCGTTCGGTCCGTTCGGTCCGTTCGACGTGTTCGGCGAGCGTGCCGCGTGCAGGTCGGGCAGGTCGTGCCGGCCGTGCCGTACAGACCGCGCGCCCGACGCGGTGCCGTCCCCCGCGTCGACCCTCACGCCGCCCCTTGCACCGCTCCTTGCACCGTCCCCCGCGCCATTCCTTGCGCCGGGATCGAAGTTCGGCATCCCGGCCGCGCCGTTGTTGACGACCCAGCCGTCGCGTCCCGCGTCCCCGGCGGCCGGTGCGATGTCGCGCACGCAGTGCAGCGCCGGGGTGCACGTGTGCGTGCTGGCAAACAGGTCGACGCCGGCCGTGGCGAAGGCCGCACGCAGGGCCGGCTGCCGGGCCGCGTCGGCGAGGGCCGGCGCGTCGAAGTCCCAGCCCGCCAGGCTGTGGGCGTCGCCATGCACGACGCCGACCTGGCAGCCGCCGACGCGGTAGCGCGCAAACATCGGCAGTGCGGCCAGGCGCGCGAGCCACAGCGGGTGGCGTGCGGCGGTGGCCTTCAGACGGGCGTGGATGCGGTTGCTGCGCGCCACCACGCCGGCGTCTACATGGGCAGGGTAAGCGCAGCCGCAGCCCGCATCGCCCGTCGCGCCGTCGAGTTCGGCCTCGACATTGCCCTGCGTCGCGTCGTGCGCCAGCACGCGGCGGCAGACCTCGTCGAAGGCGGCGTCGTCGCAGTCGAACCAGTGGAAGTCGCCGTTGAAGCAGATGCGTGGCGGCTGCGTTTCGGCGGCCACCAGCGCATCCAATGCATCGAGCGCCGCAAGGTTGCCGTACAGCCCGCCGACCACGTACAGCACATCGGCCACACGCTGCGGCGCCCGCGCGATGGCGGCGGCGCCGTAGCGGTAGCGCAGCGGGCAACTGCGACCGGGCGCGTCGCTGCCGTCGTCGGGGACTGTCGAGATCAACGGTGTGCGCGTGTTCACCGCAGCAGCCCCCGCAACTGCGCCGGCGTGCCGGCATGCACCGCGACGTCGGCGACGATGAGCCCGCGCCGCAGCGCCAGTACGCGGTCGGCCAGGCGCGGCAGCAGGTCCAGGTCGTGCACGACGGTCAGCAATGTCGCGCCGCGTTCGGCCACCAGTTCGGCCAGCAATGCCACCACCTCGTCGGCGGCATCGGCGTCCAGGCTGGCCGTGGGCTCGTCGGCCAGCAGCAGGGGCGCGCCCTGGTGCAGCGCGCGGGCAATCGCCAGTTTCTGGCGTTCACCGCCCGACAGCGTGTCGGTGCGCCGCGCTGTCGCCCAGGCCAGACCCACCCGCGCCAGCGAAGCCTGCGCCGCGCGGCGTTCGGCCGCCGGCCAGCGCCGCAGCCAGCTGGACAAGGCCGCGACCGGCGTGCCGCAGCGTGCCGCGCCGCCGATCAGCACGTTGTCGATGGCGCTCAGCCGCCCCACCAGTTGCAGTCCCTGATGCACCTGGGCGACGCGCGCCCGCAGGCCGCGCAGCGTGCGCGGGTCGCGCAGCCCGGCCAGCTCGGTGCCCAGCACCTGCAGGCTGCCGCGCGCCACCGGGGCGAAGCCGCTCAGCGCCCGCAGCAGCGTCGACTTGCCGGCGCCGTTGTGTCCCACCAGGGCCACACGCTCGCCGGGCAATACACGCAGGGCCACGTCGCGCAGCAAGGTGCGTTCACCGGCCTGCACATGCAGGCCGCGGGCTTCGATCAAGGCGGTGGCGGTCAGCGCGGTCATCGCGGTCATCGCGGTCAGGGCGATCATCGCGATCAAACGAGCCGCTGCCGTACCGCACGGCTGAGCGCATCGAACAGCGTCACCATCAGCACGATGGCCAGCAGCAGCGTCGCCAGCCGGCCCCACTGGAACAGCGACATGGCCTCGGCCAGCAGCAAGCCCAGCCCACCCGCACCCACCAGGCCCAGCACGGTGGAGTCGCGCAGGTTGAATTCCCACACGTACAGCGTTTGCGACACGAACTGCGGCAGCACCGCCGGCCAGGCGCCCAGGAAGAACACCTGCGCCGGTGTCGCCCCGGTGGCGCGCACGGCGTCCAGCGGCGCCGGGTCCAGGGTCTCGATCGCCTCGGCCAGCAACTTGCCCAGGGTGCCGGCCGAATGCACGGCCACGGCCAGGATGCCGGCGGTCGCGCCCAGGCCGACGATGCCCACGAACAGCAGTCCGAAGACCAGCGTGTGGATCGATCGCAGCCCGTCCAGCACGCCCTTGGCCGCCCACGCCAACGGCCGTGGCGCCCGCAATGTGCGCGCTGCCAGCAGGCCGAGCGGCAGCGCGATCAGCGCCGCCAGCACGGTCCCCAGGGTGGCGATGCGCAAGGTGGTCCACAGCGCCCGGCCCACGCCCTCCAGGTAGCGACGTTCGATGGCGCGCTGGTCGTCCACGCGCAGCACGCGGCCGTCGTCGCTGCGCACCTCGTGCGCGGTCTTGCCGTACCAGAGCTGCAGGAAGCTGGGCGACGACAGTTCGGACACCGTCTGCGTCAGGTTGCGCCAGGGCTGGCGGCCCAGGCCCAGTTCGTCCTCGGCGGCCAGGGTCCACAGGCTGGTGAGCACCAGTGCCAGCACCGCCAGCAGCAGGGCCGGCAGGGCGAGGGCGCGGCGCGGCGCGCGTGGGCCCTGCGCCGCTGTGCCTGACATGCCTGATGTGCCAGACGTGCCGGAAGTGCCAGACATGCCGGACCTTGAGGCAGCCGCTGCCGCCGTCCCGGCCGCGTCGCCGTTCACTGGTTCACGAGCTTGCCGGTGGCCAGCCCGGCGTCGCGGATCGGCTTGTAGAAGGCGTTGTCGGTGACGACAAAGCCGCCATAACGGGCCGGCAGCAGTTGCGCATTGCCCGCCAGTGCCGGGCCGACGCTGACCAGCGCGGCGCGCAGCCGGGCGACGAAGGCGGCGTCCTTCGCCAGGCCGGCGCGCACCGCCACGGCGTCGTTGGGCAGCGGGTCCGAGGTCCAGAAGACGACGCTGTCGGACGCCTTGATCAGGCCCTCGGCGATCATCGCGTCGCGGTTGCGATTGAAGTCGGCGCCGGCGTCGATCTCACCGCGCGTGACCTGCATTTCGATCGCCTGGTGGCGCGTGTGGACCACCTTGCCGAGGTAGGTCTCGGGGTCGATGCCGTTCTTCTGGAAGTGGTGAAACGGGATCAGGTAGCCCGAGGTCGAGCCCTTGTCGCCGAAGGCGAAGGTGCGGCCCTTCAGGTCGGCGATCGACCGGATGCCCGACTTCGGATGCGTGACCATGATCGCGAAGTATTCGGGCTTGCCGTCGTACAGGATGGTGGCCACGGCCTGCGCGCCGGCCACGTGGTTGGCCAGCACATAGCCCCAGGGGCCCATCAGCGCGATGTCGGTCTCGCCCGCGGCCAGCGATTTGGCCAGGCCTTCCCAGCTGTCCACCGTGTAAAGCCGCACCGGCCGGCCCAGCTGTCGCGCCAGGTGCTCGGCCAAGGGGCGGTAGGTGGCGTCGTTCTTTTCCTTGTCGGCCTGGTACAGGCCGACGCCGAAGCGCAGCGGCTCGGCAGCAGGCTGCGCGCCGACGATGCCGGGCAGTGCCAGCGTGGCAGCGGTGGTGGCCAGGCCTTGCAGGGCCAGACGGCGGCGTGATGGGATGTTCATCGGGCTTCCTCGGGTGAAGGTGTGGGTGGGGCCCGGCATGCAGCCGGTGCTCGACGCTGTCGGGGGCGCCACTTCATTCTTACAGCGCGTGATGTCCAGCATGGACCGCAGGGTCGGCAGGCCCGGCGCGGGGTCGGCCACAGCGGGCGGCAGCGGACAATCCGCCGTTGTTGCCCACAGCAGACTGGCGCCGCGCGCGCCTGCAAGTCCACCCCATGAAGATCCTGCTCACCGGTGCCGCCGGCTTCATCGGCATGACGACCACGCTGCGCCTGCTGGCGCGCGGTGACGAGGTCGTCGGCCTGGACAACCTGAACGATTACTACAGCGTGCAGCTCAAGCGCGACCGGCTGGCGCGGCTGACGCCGCACGCCAACTTCGGTTTCGTGCAGCTGGACGTGGCGGACCGGCCCGGCATCGAGGCCCTGTTCGCGGCCGAGAAGCCCGACCGTGTCATCCACCTGGCGGCCCAGGCGGGCGTGCGCTATTCGCTGCAGAACCCGCACGCGTACATCGACAGCAACATCGTCGGCTTCATGAACATCCTGGAAGGCTGCCGCCACAACGGCGTGCAGCACCTGGTCTATGCCAGCAGTTCCAGCGTCTATGGCGGCAACACCAAGATGCCGTTCAGCGAACACGACAGCGTCGACCATCCCGTCAGCATGTACGCGGCCACGAAGAAGGCCAACGAGCTGATGGCGCACACCTACAGCCACCTGTTCAAGCTGCCGACCACGGGCCTGCGCTTCTTCACCGTCTACGGGCCCTGGGGGCGACCGGACATGGCGCTGTTTTTGTTCACCAAGGCGATCCTCGAAGGCCGGCCCATCGACGTCTTCAACCACGGCCAGATGCAGCGCGACTTCACCTTCGTCGACGACATCGTCGAAGGCGTCGTCCGCGTGCTCGACCGCACAGCCGCACCCGACCCCGCCTTCAACCCCGACCGCCCCGACCCCGGCACCAGCAACGCGCCCTACCGCGTCTTCAACATCGGCAACCACAGCCCCGTGCAACTGCTGGACTACATCGCCTGCATCGAGGACGCGCTGGAAATGAAGGCGCAGAAGAACCTGCTGCCGCTGCAGGACGGCGACGTGCCCGCCACCTACGCCGATGTCGATGCGCTGCACGACTGGACCGGCTTCACGCCGGCCACCGACATCCGCACGGGGGTGGGGCGGTTCGTGGACTGGTATCGGGGGTATTACGGGGTTTGATGAGCCTCTGGCGCACAGTGAACTGGCCGGCCTGGGTTCTGTGGCCGACAGACCGTTCTTCCAGCGCAACTTCGGCACCCCGGGTGCACTGGGCGCTGCAAAAGCGCCTGTAGCAGAACTGGGATCCCGATGGCGTGATCGCCCCAGCGCGCTACATCGTATGGCGCACGCCCTGGACGGACACCACTGATTGCAAGTCGAGGTCCATTGGTGGACCTGAGTCCTGTCGCCATTTCCCACGCTTGGTTACATTTTCCGGCCCGGGCGCCGTCCACACTCCGAGGTGTCGTCGCGCTTCGCGGCCCCGAAGTCCCTGGATCCATGAGCATTTTGGTTGTCGATCGATACGCCACATCATCCCCGAATTGGTCGGCATTCGCCGGCAACTTCCCGGCCGGCCCCGCAGACGAACTTGTCTATCCTGCACGCGTCGAGGACGGGCGCCCTGGTCCTGCACTGGGTCAGGTCTCTCGTGACAGCTGGCAGCCTGTGTCTGTGTCCGTGGCTGAAACTCAACACTGCCGCCACCGCGCGACTCAATTGATCGAGCGCCGCTACCGCTGGCGCGGTTATGGCGCTGTGGGCCTTTCTCCCAACGTGCAACTCAGGCACCGCACATTCAGCGCCACGGTCGACAAGATCTTGCTGGGCACGCTCACGGTCGCCTTGGACGGGGCCAACGGGATGAATTGTGAGACCCTGTTCGCTGGCGAGGTCGACGCCCTGCGCCTGCAAGGCCAGCGACTGTGTGAGTTCATCCGCCTGGCCGTGGACACCGAGGCCGAGCGGGCCGCAGAGGTGCTGACCGCGCTGTTCCATGCCGCCTTCGCGCATGCTCGCGTCGAGCATCGCAAGGATACGGCGCTGATCGAGGTGAATCCCCGTCATGTGCGCTATTACGCGAGGCGTTACGGCGCGCAGCCACTTTCTGCTGCGCGCCACCACGCCGGTGTCGATGCCCCGGCGGTACTCATGGCGCTGGATCTGGCGCGTATCGAGCGCCAGGCGAGCGAACTGCTGGCGGGTCGACGTCGGGTTGATCACACAGCGCCTGGGCCTCCGGGCCTGCCTGGCACGCCAGCATAGTCTTCTGGCGGTTGAGTGCCGCGCCTGTTCCGCTTGATGCTCCAGCCCCCTTGCGGCAGTCTGGCTCGTTCATCGATTCCAGGCAGACCGTGGACGTCGCATCGACGGCAGAGGGCAGCCGAGCCAGCAGGATCACGTGCCTGAGCTTGTCCTCAACGTGCCAGGATCTCGCGCACGTATCGCACCGGGATGGCGTAGGTGATGCCGGTCGGGTTGCTCAGCGCCGATTCGCGCGTGCTGCGCACCAGCACCATGTTGATGACCCCGATGACGCGGCCGCTGGCCGCGTCCAGCAGCGGCCCGCCGCTGTTGCCGGGGTAGGCGGTGGCGTCGAGCTGATACACCTCGGGCGGCCCCTCGCGCAACCGGGCTACGGTGCGCTCGTCGAGTTGCCGTGCGGTGTTCGACGGCAGCGCCATGGTCGTGATCGAGGCGACGATGCCTCGATGCGTCACCGGCGAGAAACCCAGTACGCCGCCGATGGGGTAGCCGATCAGCGCCACCGCCATGCCTTCCTTGACGGCGCCGGCGTCGGCCAGCGTCAGCGCCGGCAGGGCAGGGCCTTCAAGCCGCAACAGTGCCAGGTCGCGCAGCCGGTCCACCGTCAGCAACGTGGCTCGGCGCACTTCGCGGCCGTCGCTGGCCGCGCCGCCGGACGCCGCCGACGACAGCAGCAGCACGGCCATCTGCGGCACAGGAAGTGCGGCGGGGTCGGGCAGCACATGGGCGTTGGTGACCAGAAGGCTGCCGTCGTCAACCACAAAGCCGCTGCCGCGGAAGGCGAAGCGCGGGCTGCCCAGCGGGTTGAAAGTGCCCACCGGCAGCACCGATCCGCGGCTGGCCGCGACCACGTTCACGAGGTCGGCGCGGGCAGGCCCCGCGGCGGCGGCCAGCAGCGCCACTAGCCCGGCGCGGCGCAGCAGCGACACGGACTCGTGGCAGGGCCTGGGTATCGCGGCGGCGGCCGTGTCGGGTGGGAATGTCATCGGGCGGGGAACGGGCGCTCGTGCAGGTGGCCAGGCGGGACCTGAATGTAGCGCCACCCGCTTGCCGTCATGCGCCGCAGCCGCCGTCAGGCTTCAGCGGCCACGCCGACGGCCACTGCGGTGGCGCCATCCCGCCGGCCTGTCGGCATGGGCGCCGCACGCGATGGCATCGGCAAGGCGGGCGACGCGTCCGTCGGCGCTCCCGCCAGCGGCGTTGGCTCCAGGTCGCCCGGGCGGGTCAGTTCGGCCTCTCGCGCTTCCAGCCAGGCCACACAGTCCAGCCAGCCGGCGTCGGGCGTGTCGATATGAAAGGCGAACAGCGGCCCGGCTTCACTGCGCACATGGCGCACCAATCGCGCCTGCACGCGGGTGCGCGTTCCCGGGCCCAACTCGGCGCTGACCGTGCACTCCTGGCCGACGGCCAGGTCGTTCATCACGCGCGCCTTGAAGCCCTGGGTCGACAACTCGACCAGCGTGGCGCGCAGCGGCTCGGGCCCGCCGAGCAGCAGCTGGGCCGGGCATTGCGTGGTGTAGCGCGGGTGGCGGCGCAGGGCCGCGTCGGACACCTCTTCGGCCTGCGGCGGCAGCCGGGGCAGCACTTGCGCCCATTCCGGTTCTCGGTAGATGGAATGCAGCAGCCGTTGCTGGCGCTCGTCCAGGCCATCCAGCACCTGCGTACGGTGCTTGAAAAAGTGCTGCATCAGCGCAGGCGTCAGCACCGGGTCGCTGCTGGTGTGGAAGGGCCGCGACGGGTAGCGGATGGCCGGCAGGTCGACGGCGGTGAAGTAGTGATGCAGGTTGCGCCGGCCCGGCTTGTGGGCATAGGCCTGGCGGAAGAGCTCTGGCGCCTCGTGCAGGTCGAGCGTCGCGCCGACCGCGGGCGCGCCGTTGACGAAGTCGTAGTTGTCCACCGTCTGCGCCGTCAGCCGACGGAAGAACAGCAGCGACTCGTACATCTCGATATGCGCCGGGTTTACCGCGATCAGCAGGTGGCGGGTGTCGAAGTAGCGCGTGCAGTACGCGTACATGAACTTCATCAGCGGGAACAGGATCGAGCCGCCGGTGCGGCGAAAGCGCGGGTGGATGGCCAGGGCCGAGATCTCGGCCAGCCGACCTTCTTTGGCGCGCACGCGGCTGATGTCGAAGACGCGCTGCATCGGAAAACCGAACACGCCTTCGCGCACGATCGACATCGTGCCCACGACCCGGCCGTCGAGCTTGGCGCACAGTGTGGTGGTGGTGGGCAGCGCGTGGTACGGGGTGACGCGCAGGCCCGAGGGGTGCGGCCGCATGAAGCTGCTGGCGACGTAGGCGTCGTGCAGCAGCGCGAAACAGGCCTCGAGTTCGGCCTCGGTCTCGGCCACCTTCAATTCCAGCCGCCCCCCGGACATCGGCTCGCAGTCGACCGCCCGCCTGTACAGACTGAAGCGCAGCCGCTCTGGCAGCGCCGCCAGACACTGGCGCGCCAGACGCCGTCCGCGGCGTCGCATCGAAATCCAGAATCGTTTCGTCATCGCCATCGTCATTGCCATCGCCGTGTGCCCGCTCGTCGTTGAGGGGTGGAAACACCCTCTCCCTCGGTTTCTCGGCATACGACGGGCACGCCTTGAGCGATGAAGCGGACCTGAGGCGGGAGAGATGCAAGCGGCGGTTACATGCCGACGCCGCGGACCCCCGCCTACAGTGTGGACAGCAGCGATTTCACCTCGGTCTGGTTGCGAAAGGCATCACCCAGACCGGCCAGCGCCTCGAGTTCGGTCCGGGCTTGGGTCTTGTCGCCATTGGCGATATGGATCCTGGCCAGGTTCAGCTTCAGCCCCGGGTCCTGCGGCGAACGGGCGATGGCCTGCTTCTGCACCTCCAGCGCTTTCGCACCCTGGCCCGCCTGCAGCAGCGCGCTGGCCAGGGTGTCCAGCAGCGGCGACTGGTTGGGCAGCAGTTCATTGGCACGCTGGGCCATGGCCAGGGCCTCGGGACTCTTGCGTTGGGTCAGCAGCCAGGCCACGTTGTTGAGCGCCAGGGCGTTTTCGGGTCGCACCTCGAGCACGCTGCGATAGTGCTGTTCGGCCGCCACCAGGTCATTGCGTGCCAGCGCCGCGTCGCCCAGGTAGAAGCGGAAGGCGCCGTCCTTCGGACGCTCGCGCAGCCAGGCGGCAGCGGCGCGCTCTGCGTCAGGTGCGCGGCCGGCGGCGGTCAGGGCGCTGTGCAGCCGGATGGCGGTCTCGCTGCTGGGGGCGGCCTGCTGCGCTGCCCGCAGCGCAGCCACGCCGGCATCGACGCGTTTGCGCGCGAACTCGGTCTCGGCCTCGAGCAGGAAGCCGACGGCCTGCTTCGGCTGCGCCTTTTGCACCGTGCGGGCCATGGCCAGGGCATCGTCGTACTTCTCCTCGCGCACGCCCAGCTGCACCAGCGCGGCCTGTGCGGGCAGGAAGTCGGCACGGATCGACAGCGCCTTTTTCAGGCTGCGCCGCGCGGCCGGCAGGTCGCCTGCAGCGACATGGGCTTCCGCCAGACGCAGCTCGGGCTCGGGCCGGTCTGGCCGGCGCGAGGCCAGCTGCGTGAACGTGGCCACGGCCTGACGCGACTCGCTGGCCGCCATTTGCGCGGCGCCCAGCACCCCCAGCACATCGGGGTTGTTGGGCAACGCGGCCGCCCCGGCCTGTGCCGCAGTGAGCGCCGCCGCGGTTTCCTGGCCGCCCAGCAGGTGGCTGACGAGGGCCGCGCGAGGCGCCAGCTCGCCGGGTGCGGCGGCACTGGCGGCGTTCAGCGTCTTCGTGATCTCCTCGCGGGCTGCCCCGGTGCGGGCCTTCAGTTCGGCCACGCCCAGCAGCGCGCGGTGGTTGCGCGGGTCACGCGCGAGCAGGGCGTCGAAGCGCTTCTGCGCGCCCTCGGGCCGCCCAGCGGCCAGTTCCAGCGCGGCCAGCCCGGCGGTGGCGGGGTAGAACAACGGGTCGATGCCGATCGCCTTCTCGAAAGCGGCGATCGCGCCGGCCTGGTCGTTGCGCTGCTGCAGCACCGAGCCACGCAGCACGTGGGCCAGTGGCCGGTCGGGCTGCTTCTGCTCCAGCGCGTCGATGGCCTTCAGTGCCCCTGGCACGTCGTTGCTGCGCAGCCGTGCCGCGATCAGCGCCAGATTGGAGCGGATGCCCGGGTCGGTCGCCGACACGGCCTCCAGCTCCGAAAAGCCGGCCGCCGCGTTGCCACGTGCCACCTGGCCCAATGCCAGCGCGGTGCGGGCGGTGGCAGCCTGCGGGTTGGTCTTGGCGGCCTGGGCAAACAGCTTCTCGGCGCGGGCGGTGTCGCCGGTCTGCAGCAGGGCCTCGCCGGCGAGCGTGAGGCTGGTGCTGTCGGGCGCGGCGGCGTCCAGCATCGGCTGCAGCGCCGTCAGTGCGCGTGCCGGCTGACCGGTGCGCACGTAGATCTGCGCCAGCAACTGGCGCGGCACCGGGTCGGCCGGTCGCGCCTGCACGACGCGCCCGAGATGCGCCTCGGCCTGCGGCAGCGCGCCCAGGCGCAACTCGGTCACGCCGGCCAGTTGCAGCAGCCGCGGGTCGTCGGGCAGAAAGCGCAGCAGCTGCGTGGACAGCTCGCGGGTACGGGCAAAGTCGCCGTCGAGGAAGGCGAACTGGGCTTCGAACAAGCGCGTCTCGGGGTGGTCAGGCAGGACCGTCTTGAGCTGCGCGAAGCGTGCCTTGGCGGCGTCGTTCTCGCGCTGCTCCAGCAGCATCTGCACCATCGCTGCATGCGAGGCCGCCGAGCGCGGGTGAGCCTGAACCGCACGGCCGTAGGTCTCCAGCGCAGCCTTCAGGTCGCGCTGGCCGTAGCGTTGCAGCTCACCCTTGAACAGCAGCGTCGCCAGGTGCGTGGGCTCGCGTT
>JBBSCX010000053.1:0-14075 GCA_038249905.1 Burkholderiales bacterium | reverse complement strand
CGGCTGCCAGTTCGACTTGCTGGTAACGCAGGTCATTGCCGCCCTTCTCGATTTCGATGTCGAGGCCTGGACCAGTTGCCGCAATTGCATGCTGTCCATTGCCCGCTCCACTTCTGCCGAAAGGATGCGCTCCAGGGTCGTTGTCCGCTTCAATGCAACCCGTCCGCGCCTTGGCCGGCATGAACGTATCAAGGAAAGAGCATGACCACCGTTCAGATCAATTTACCCGACGATTTGACGCAGAAGGCGGCCAGCGCGGGGCTGGTGTCGGCAAAAGCGACTGAGGCGATGCTGCGCGAGCAACTGCGCGAGCAACTGCACGGCCGCGCTGGACCTTGACAGAAGCAGAAAGCCACATGATCCACCGCTCCGGGACTGAGGCCGACCGTCGCCTCGAAAAACGCGCAGGCAGCGTCCAGGTCGGTGCAACGAGCGTTCACGTGGGCGACTTTCATGTCGCGATTACAAGCACTTCGCAGCGGTTTGGCAAGGCGCTATTTCACTGGGCTCAGCATCGGCGCTGCTTTATCTGACACTGTGCCAGTGCTGCGCTTCGAGCGCAGATTGAGCCTTTCCGGCCGCACGGATGCAAGCGGCCCGTCAACGATTGGGGACGCGATCGTGTCACGTCCCGGTTGATCAATGACACGCCCCACTCCAATTACGGATCGAAAGCGCTGTCAGGTCATATTGGAATTTATGCATCAAGGCCCTCATCCCGCGTCAACCCGTTTGAAGGTGGACGACACAGTGCTGTTTTTGGCCACAGGAAGAGACCGGGCGGCTCCGAACACAGCTTGCACGACCTGAATTCAGATCACCGCCAACGCCTGCGCCAAGTCATGCCGCAAGTCCTCGACATCCTCCACCCCCACACTCAGCCGCACCAGGGCATCGCCGATGCCCAATTGCGCACGCGTGGCGGCCGGGATGGTGGCGTGGGTCATGATGGCGGGGTGCTCGATCAGGCTCTCGACGCCGCCCAGGCTTTCGGCCAAAGCGAAGATCTGCACCGCTTCCAGAAAGCGGCGTGCGCCGGCCAGGTCGGTGGCCAGGTCCAGCGAGATCATGCCGCCGTAGCCGCCCTTCCCCATGCCCGTCATCTGCCGCTGCGCCAACGCGTGCTGCGGATGGCTGGGCAAGCCCGGGTAATGCACGCGCGCCACTTGCGGTTGCTGTTCCAGCCATTGCGCCAGCGCCAGCGCATTGCTGTTGTGGCGTTCCACACGCAGCGCCAAGGTCTTCAGCCCGCGCAAGGCCAAGAAGCTGTCGAAAGGGCTGGCGATGGCGCCGACCGCGTTCTGCAAGAAGCCCAGGCGTTCGCGCACCGGCTGCAGGCGCTCTTCGGCGCCGACGATGGCCACGCCGCCGATGATGTCGCTGTGCCCGTTCAGGTACTTGGTGGCCGAGTGCACGACGATGTCGAAGCCCAATTCCAGCGGGCGCTGGTTGTAGGGGCTGGCGAAGGTGTTGTCGCAGGCGGTCAGGATGCCGTGCTGGCGCGCCAGCGTCGCAATGGCGCGCAGGTCGGCCAGTTTCAATAGCGGGTTGGTGGGGGTCTCGACCCAGATCAGCCGCGTCTCGGGCGTCAGCGCCGCGGCCAGGGCCTCGGGCTGGGTCAGGTCGACATAACTGAAGCGGTGGCCCGCGCTTTCGCGCCGCACCTTGTCGAACAGCCGAAAGCTGCCGCCGTAGATGTCGTCGCCGCTGATGATGTGGCTGCCCGCGGGCAACAGTTCCAGCACCGTGGCAATCGCGGCCAGGCCGCTGGCAAAGGCAAATGCTGCTGCCCCACTCTCCAGATCGGCCACATTGCGTTCCCAGGCCCAGCGCGTGGGGTTGTGGCTGCGCCCGTAGTCCAGGCCCTTGTGCACCCCCGGGCTGCTCTGCACATAGGTGCTGGTGGCGTAGATGGGCGGCATGATGGCGCCGGTGCTGGGGTCGGGGCTTTGGCCGGCGTGGATGGCGCGGGTGGCGAAGTGGTGGGACTTCGGCTGCGGGTGCTCGTCTTTGCTCATGGTCTGTCTCGTGTCTGGTGTCTCGGCCATTGGGTGTCTGGTTTGGTGTCTGGCTTGGGGTCGTGGTCAGTACTTTTTTCCCGTCAGCTTCACAGGCTGCGGCGCAGCTGCTGCAGCAGGTCGAAGCGGGTGACCAGGCCGTGGAAGCCGTTCGCGTCGGCAATGATGGCCACCATGCCGCGGTCCAGCACGCGCTGCAGGGCATCGATGCCGGCATCGGGCGCCAGCGTCTGCGGCGCGTCGGTCATGGCCACCGACACCTCGTCGCGAAAGTGCGCCGCGCCGCCGCGCATGCGCAGCAGCAGGTCGGTCTCGTCGATCACGCCCACCAGCCGGCCCGCGTCCAGCACCGGCAATTGCGACACCTCCGCCGCGCGCATGCGCTGGAAGGCCACCAGCAGCGTGTCGCCCGGGGCCACGCTGACGACGCCGCCGTCTTCCACACGGCGCGATATCAGGTCGCGCAAATCGCCGTAGCGCGTGCGCTTCAACAGCCCGGCGTCGACCATCCACTGGTCGTTGTAGACCTTGGACAGATAACGCGTGCCGGTGTCGCAGACAAAGCTGACGATGCGTTTGGGCTCGGTCTGTTCGTGGCACCAGCGCAGCGCCGACGCCAGCAGCGTGCCGGTGGACGAGCCGCCCAGGATGCCTTCGCGCCGCAGCAGTTCTCGCGCCATGCTGAAGCTCTCTTCGTCGCCCACCGAGTAGGCGCGGGTGACGCCCGACAGGTCGGCGATCGACGGGATGAAGTCCTCGCCGATGCCTTCCACCGCCCACGAGCCGACCGGCCCGATGACGCCGGTGTGGATGTAGTCGGCCAGGATGGAGCCCACCGGGTCGGCCAGCACAAAGCCCAGCTGGGGCTGCACCTTGGCGAAGAAGCGGGTCAGCCCCGTCAATGTGCCGCCCGAGCCCACGCCGCAGCAGATGGCGTCGACATCGTGGCCCATTTGCGCCCAGATCTCGGGGCCGGTGCCGGTCTCGTGCGCCAGCGGGTTGGCGGCGTTGTTGAACTGGTCGGCAAACCAGGCGCCGGGGATGTCGGCGGCCAGGCGCGCGGCCACGTCCTGGTAGTAGTCGGGGTGGCCTTTGCCCACGTCGCTGCGCGTCAGGTGCACCTCGGCGCCCATGGCCTTCAGGTGCAGAACTTTCTCGGCCGACATCTTGTCGGGCACCACCAGCACCACGCGGTAGCCCTTGGCGCGCGCTACCAATGCCAGGCCCAGACCGGTGTTGCCCGCAGTGGCCTCGACCACCGTGCCGCCGGGGCGGATGAGGCCGGTGCGCTCGGCGGTCTCGATCATGGCCACGCCGATGCGGTCCTTGATGCTGCCGCCGGGGTTCTGCGACTCCAGCTTCAGGAACAGGCGGCAGGGCCCGGTGTCGAAGCGCGTGACCTCGACCATCGGCGTGTTGCCGATCAGGTCCAGCACGGCGGGGCGGGCGCTTTCTGCAGCGGGATGGGCGGCATGGGCAGCGTGTGCGGCATGGGCGTCAGGGCTGCTTGTGGCGGCTGTGCTCACGGGCGATCACCTCGGGTTTGTGAAGGTGCCGCAGTGTGAGGCGCAGCAGCGGCGCTGCAAAGTGGGGCGCACCGGCTGCGGGCATGCGGCCCCGGCATGGGGTCATGCCAGCAGCCGATGAAGCAGCTGGAGCGACGGGAACGGCGCCACGCCGCAGCGAAAGCCCCCCGGGAGCCCTGGCACCGAAGTTGCAAAGGGATGTGGCTGTCCGGTCCGCGCGCCGGGTTGCGCACCAACAGCGCGCCGAAGCGCCCACCCCGTCCGACGCCACCCCAGGAGGTCGCCGCATGCGCACATCGCTACTGCACGCCGAACCCGAAGCGCTGGCGTTCGCCCCCGAGCGCACGGCCCTGGTCGTCATCGACATGCAGCGCGACTTCCTGCTGCCTGGCGGCTTCGGTGAAACGCTGGGCAACGACGTCAGCCTGCTGCAGGCGGCCATCGGCCCTTGCCAGCGTGCCCTGGCGGCCGCGCGTGCCGCCGGCATGCTGGTGATCCACACCCGCGAAGGCCACCGCCCCGACCTGAGCGATGCGCCGCCCGCCAAGCTGGCGCGTGGCGCGCCTTCCACGCGCATCGGCGACCACGGGCCCATGGGCCGCATCCTGGTGCGCGGCGAGCGCGGCCACGACATCGTCGACGAACTGGCCCCGGCCCCCGGCGAGGTGGTGCTGGACAAGCCCGGCAAGGGCGCCTTCCATCAGACCGATCTCGAACAGATCCTGCGCAACCGGCACATCGACACGCTGTTGGTGGCCGGTGTCACGACCGAGGTCTGCGTGCACACCACCGTCCGCGAGGGCAACGACCGCGGCTATCGCTGCGTGGTGTTGGCCGACGCCTGCGCCAGCTACTTCCCGGAGTTCCACCGCGTGGGCCTGGAAATGATCACGGCCCAGGGCGGCATCTTCGGCTGGGTCGCAGATGTGTCTTCCTTCGTCACCGCTGTTCGCTGACCTCGCGCCAACCAGGAGAGCGCCATGACCACCACTGCACCGAAGCTCTGGACCCCGGGCGACTGGAACGCCCTGTTCGGCCTGGGCACCAATGTGCTCGTCAACATGCTGGTGATGACGGGGCTGTTGAAGTTCGTCGTCGGCCTGCCCGACGAGATCACCTTCGGCCGCATCATGCCGGCGGTGGGCCTGATGCTCTTGCTGGGCAATCTGTACTACGCCTACATGGGCTGGAAGCTGGCGAAGAAGGAAGGCCGCAGCGATGTCTGCGCCCTGCCCTCGGGGCCGTCGGTGCCGCACATGTTCATCGTCGTCTTCGTCATCATGATGCCCATCCTGGGCACCACCGGCGACGCGGTGAAGGCCTGGGAGGCGGGCCTGGCCTGGGTCTTCATCCAGGGCTTCATCCTCATCGGCGGCGCCTGGGTGGCACCCTTCATCCGCCGCATCACGCCGCGTGCTGCGCTGCTGGGCACGCTGGCCGGTGTCTCGATCGCCTTCATCGCCATGCGCCCGGCGATGGAGATCTTCATGACGTCCATCATCGGCCTGACCTGCCTGGCCATCATCATGGCCAGCTGGTTCGGCGGCGTGCGCTACCCGAAAAACCTGCCGGCCGGCCTGGTGGCCATCATCGTCGGCATGCTGATCGCGTGGGGTGCGACGCTGCTGGGCTTTCCGGCACTCGGCGGCGGCATGAGCGAAGCCAATCTGCTGCAGAGCTTTGCCAGCTTCGGCTTCTCGATCCCGCTGCCGGCCTTCGGCCATGTGTTCTCGGGTTTCGAATTTCTGGGCTTCATCCTGATCACGGCCATCCCCTTCGGCGTCTACGACCTGGTCGAAGCGATGGACAACATCGAGAGCGCCGAGGCCGCGGGCGATACCTACAACACCACCGAGGCCATCAGCGCCGAGGGCGTGATCTCGCTCATCGGCACCGTCTTCGGCTCACCGTTTGCCAACGCGGTCTACATCGGCCACCCGGGCTGGAAGTCCATGGGCGGGCGCATCGGCTACTCCATCGGCACCGGCGTGTTCGTGCTGTGCCTGGCCTGGCTGGGCATCCTGTCGGTGTTTCTGAACCTGGTGCCGGTGGTCGCGATCGCGCCCATCTTGCTGTACATCGGCATGCTGATCGGCGCGCAGGCCTTCCAGACCACGCCGATGAAACATGCGCCGGCCATCATCCTGGGCTTCATCCCGCACCTGGCGGCCTGGGCCAAGACGCTGGTGGACGGCGCGCTGGGCGCAGCGGGCGTGAAGGTGACGCCCGAACTGATCGCCGGCATGGCCAGCGGCGGCGTGCTGTACGAGGGCCTGGGCCTGCTGGGCAATGGCGCCATCCTGACCGGCCTGGTGCTGGCCGCCATCGGCGTGTTCGTGATCGAACGCAAATTCGTGCATGCCGCCGCCTTTGCCGGCGCCGGTGCGGTGCTGAGCTTCTTCGGCTTCATGCATGGGCCGTCGGTCGGCGTCGGCGTGACGCCGGTGGTGGCCTGCGCCTACCTCATCGTCGGCGGCTTCCTGTTTGCCTGCGCCAGGTTCAAGTGGGTGCCTGCGGCCGCGGCAGTGCCTGCAGCGGCGGGGCACGCCGACTGACGGCGGCGGCGTGAGCGCCGCCAGGACCAGGGACGATTGCGTGCCAGGCCGATGCGATCCGTGAAGGCCGCGGCCGGCGCCGCAGCCCACGCAATGGCGTTCATTGCGGCAGCCCCAGACCGATCTTCAGGATGCGGGCGCCATCCATCTCGCGCACCACCAGGGTGGCCGCGCCGAGGGTCACGCTGTCGCCGGGCACCGGCGGGCGGCGCAGGGTCTGGACCATCCAGTCTGACAGTGAGCTGTCCGCGCCTTCGGGCACCGGCAGACCGTAGAAGTCGCAGACGGCCGACACCGGCATGCTGGCGTCGAGCACGAAGTCGCGGAACACGGCGCGCTGCTTGATCTCGTCGCCCGCATCGGGCAGGGCCACACCCAAGCGGCGCGCGGCCCAGCCGATGGTGGTGCCCTGCACCAGCAGCGAGGCCAGCACGACGACGAAGGCGATGTTGAACAGCAGCCCGGCCTGCGGCGTGCCCGCCAGCAGCGGGAACAGCGCCAGCACGATGGGCACCGCGCCGCGCAGGCCGACCCAGGAGATGAACCAGGTCTCGGCCGGCGTGAAGCGGAAGGGCCACAGGCACAGCCACACCGCCGCCGGCCGTGCGACGAAGACCAGCACCGCGGCCACCGCCAGCCCCGGCAGCAGCGAAGGGCCCATGCTCGAAGGCGTCACCAGCAGGCCGAGCAGCAAGAACATGCCGGCCTGGGCCAGCCAGGCGTAACCGTCCATCGCGGCCAGGGTCGGCTTGACGGCGTCGGCGGCGCGGTTGGCCACGATCAGGCCGAACAGGTAGACGGCCAGGAAGCCCGACCCGCCCAGCAGTCCGGCGGCTGCGAACACGGTCAGTCCGGCGGCGCCGATCAGCAGGGCCAGCACGCCGCCGCCGACGTCGCGCGCGGCCACGCGCCGCAGCAGCACGGCCATGCCGAAGCCGCTGACGACGCCCAGCACCAGACCCCAGCCGAACTGCTGCGCAAAGCCCTGCACGATGATCCACAGGCCCTGCTGCCAGCCGCCGGCGTCGGCCGCGCCTGCGGCGGCGAGCAGCGCGATGAAGGCCAGCGTCAGATACACCGCCATCGGGTCGTTGACGCCCGACTCGATCTCCAGCGTCGCCGCCACACGTTCGTTCAAGGTCACGCCCGACCGCGTCAGCAGCGCAAACACCGCCGCCGCGTCGGTGGACCCGACGATGGCGCCCAGCAAGAAGGCCTGGCCCCAGTCCAGCCCCGCGAACAGCACCCCGCCCACGGCGGTGATGGCCGCACAAACCAGCACACCGAGCGTGGCCAGCACCGAGGCCGGCCGCAGGCCCGTGCGGAAGGTGGAAACAGCGGTGCGCATGCCGCCGTCCAGCAAGATGATGGCCAGCGCCAGGTTGCCGACCCAGAAGCTGAGCCGGAAGTCGTCGAAGCGATAGCCGCCCGGCCCGTCCTCGCCCGCCAGCACCCCGGCGAACAGGAACACGAGCAGGAACGAAAACCCGATGCGGGCCGAGAACAGCCCGGCCAACACGCTGGTGAAGACGAGGGCCGCGGCGCCCAGCAGCGGCAGGTTGACGAAGTCCATGTCGCGATTGTCGCGGGGCCCTTGCGGCCGGCGTGGGCGCTGGGCGTCGGTCCGGGCGCACCCGCTGCCTTTCGACGCCTGAGGGATGGCCGCCGGCGGCCGACCGTGGAACAGTGCGCGGCACGAAACGCCACACCACACCGAAAATCTTGCCGATGAGCACCACCGCCGAGGCCCTGACGCTGCTGACCGAGACCCTGCTGCGCTACCTGGTGCCACTGGCCGGCGCCAGCGGCCTGGCGCTGGCGCTGCAGGAGGCGGCCAAGAAGCTGTTGTCGCTGCGCGGGCGCTTCCACCGCCGCGCCCTGCTGCGCTGGCTCGCGCAGACGCCGGCCGCGGCGCCGGAGGGCACCGAGACGGCGGCGCTGCAGCCGCTGCGCTGGGTCCATGGCGTCGGCCATTACAGCCTGCACCAGGGTGCGGATGCCGTCCTGAGTTCGGCCGGCGGCACCACGGTGCGCTACGTCGACCTGCTGGCATTGACGACCGGTCTGCCGCGAGACGCCATCCGCGTCGACGACAGCGGTGGCGGGCGCTTCCGTGGCATCGACCGCGCGCTGTTCGAGCTGGAGACGCCGAAGATGATGGCGCAGGTGCAGGAAGCCGCGGACGCCGTCATCAACGACCCCGACCGGCATGAATCGCTGTACGCCTTCTTCACCCGGGGCTGCAACCCCGCAGAAGTGCGGGCCTGGCGCGAGTACCTGCGAGAAGGCCGCGCGGGCGCCGAGCACGATGCGCTGACGCAGAAGGCGCAGGCCGAGAACTACGGCCGCCTCCGGCTGGGGGTGCGGCGCCAGCTCGACGGCTTCCAGTCCGTGACCATGTCGCGCTGGGAAGAGTTGAACCAGCTGTGGGTGGTGGTGCTGGGGGCGGTGATCCTGTTCGCGGCGCAGCTGATCGCCGCCGATCTGAGCCAGGCCGGCAACCGCGACTGGGGGCTGATCGTGCTGCACTCGCTGCTGGGCGGGGCGCTGGCGCCGCTGGCCAAGGACCTGGTGACGGCACTGTCGACGTTGAAGTTCTCGCGCTGAGCCCGGCCCGCTGATCCATCCCGCGCCGCCACCGCCCATGTCCAACACGGATACGCTGCCCCCGCCGGCCGGCTACGACCCGGCATTGACGGTCTCGATGCGCCAGGCCGACGAAGGCGGTGGCGTGCGCGCACCCGCGGTCGCAGCCGGCCGCACGCCCACCCTGCCGCGGCGAGAACTGCTGGTGCTGCTGCACGGCTTCAACAACCACCTGCGCGAGGCCGAATACGCTTACGGCGCCTTCCGCGACGGCCAGGACACGCGCCTGCCACCGGCCACCCGGGGCGGCATCGAGGCCGCCTTGGCCGACAGCTTCTGGCCCGGCGACGCGCACGGCCCCGGCCCGCTGGACAAGCTGGACTTCCTGATCTACCCGGTGGCCGTGGGGCGGGCGCAGGAATCGGGCGTGGCCCTGGCGCAGTTCATCGCCGGGCGCAGCGAGGTGCTGGAAGTGCACTTCGTCGCCCACTCGCTCGGCTGCCGCGTGGCGCTGGAGACCTTGCGGGCGCTGCAGGACCTGCGCGCGCCCGTGCGCATCGGCCGCGTCTGCCTGATGGCTGCGGCGGTGACCACGACGCAGGTGGGGCCGGGCGGCCGCCTGCGCGAGGCGCTGCTGACGGCGCGCGAACTGCGGCTGCTGTATTCGCCCGACGACAAGGTGCTGCATTACGCCTTCCCGCCCGGGCAGACGGCGGCCGGCGCCGGCGAGGGCTTTTTCCCCGAGGCCGTCGGCCGCCACGGCAACGTGCCGGGGGCGACCGCGGCGATGGAGTCGCTGCCGGTGCCCGGCGCCGACCACAGCGACTACTGGGGCGTGCCGCAGTTCGTCACCCATCCGGCCGCGGCGGCAACGGCACAGTCGTTGCTGGCCGCCTTCATCGGCCGCGACGGGCTGGACCGCGACCTGGCAGGCCGCGCCGACCCGGCGCCGCGCGCGCTGGACGAGCGCACGCTGGACACGCGGGCCTGATCAGGATCATGAGCGGGATCGGGATCGGGATCGGGATCAAGATCGGGGTCCGGGCGGCATGGTCGGGGCCTGCGGCCGATCGCGCCCTTGCGACATGAACGTGCCACCCACTGCCTCGGACCGCGCCATGACCCACCGCCTGTCTCGCTCGCACCCCCTGCGTCTGCCCATCGCGGCACTGGTTTTTGCGGTCGTGATGGCCTGGCCAGAACCGCCCGAAGCCCGCGGGCAGTCGCCGCAGTCGCCGCCACCCGCCTCCGCGGCCCGCACCGCCCCCGCCGACGCCGCCGCCGCCACTCGTCTGGCGCGCTACAGCGACGCCATGCTGGCCCGCTACTGGGCCCTGCACCCCGACGACGCGCTGTACGTCGGCTACTACGCCGTCGCCGACCGCCTGGCGGTGCCCGATGCCGCATGGCGCGGTCGCCAACGCAGCTTCCTGCAGACCGAGCTGAAGGCGCTGGACGGCTTCGACGCCAGCGGCCTGACAGCGGCGCAGCGCCTGGACCTGACGCTGATGCGCCAGCGTTTCGAGGCCGAGCTGTGGCAGCTCGACAGCTTCAAGGCCTGGCAATGGCAGCCGTCCACCTACAACGTCGCCGGCGGCCTGGCCTTGCAGCTCGAGACCGAATACGCGCCGCTGGACCTGCGCCTGCGCCAGATTTCGTCACGCCTGGCCCTTGTGCCGGCCTACTACGCCGCCGCGCGCCAAGCCATCGCGCAGCCGACGCTGGAGCACACGCAGCTGGCGCTGCAGCAGCACGCGGGCACGCTGGATGTGCTGGGGTCGCGCATGACGGCAGCAGTCGATGGCTCGGTCCTGAGCGATGCCGAGAAGGCCGTGTTCCGCAGCCGCCAGACCGCCGCGCGCGCAGCGGTGCAGGCCCACCAGCGCTGGCTGGCTGACCTGGCGCAGACCCTGCAAACCAGCGGCGCGCGCAGCTTCCGCATCGGCGCGGCGCTGTACGAAGAGAAGTTCCGCCACGACATCCAGTCCGGCCTGCCCGCGGCCGAGCTGCACCGCATGGCGCTGGCCGAGAAGGCGCGGCTGCACACGCGCATGCATGCCCTGGCGCGGCAGCTGTGGCCGAAGTGGATGGGCGGCGCACCGATGCCGGCCGACCGCCTGCTGCTGATCGGCGCCGTCATCGACAAGCTCAGCGAACGGCACGTCAAGGCCGAAGAGTTTGTCGATGCCATTCGCGCCCAGATCCCGGCGCTGGAGGCCTTCGTGCGCGAGAAGGACCTGCTCGACCAGGACCCCAGCCGGCCGCTGGTGGTGCGCGAGATGCCGGCCTGGCAGCGCGGTGTGGCCGGCGCCAATATCCAGGCCCCCGGGCCCTACGACGCCACCGCCAACACCTATTACAACGTCAGCCCGCTGACGGACTACACGCCGGAAAGAGCGGCATCGTTCCTGCGTGAATACAACCATTGGATGCTGCAGATCCTGAACATCCACGAAGCCATCCCCGGGCATTACACACAGATGGTGCATGCCAACAAGAGCCCCAGCCGCATCAAGACGCTGTTCGGCAACGGCGCCATGATCGAAGGCTGGGCGGTGTACAGCGAACTGGCGATGCTGGAAGCCGGCTATGGCGCCGAGCCCGAGAACCCGGGCACGGCCAGCCCCGAGATGTGGCTGATCTGGATGAAGTGGAACCTGCGATCGGTGTGCAACACGGTCATCGACTTCGAGATCCAGACCGGCGACATGGGCCGCGACACCATGATGAGCCTGCTGACGCGCGAAGCCTTCCAGACCGAGGCCGAGGCCAGCGACAAATGGCGCCGCGCCACGCTGAGCCAGGTGCAACTGACCAGCTACTACGCCGGTTACGCCCAGATCGTGGCGCTGCGCGAACGGCTGAAAGCCCGGCAGGGCGCGGCCTTCAGATTGAAGGACTTCCACAACCGCTTTCTGTCGTACGGCAACGTGCCGGTGCGCGAGATTGCGGCCTTGATGGAAGGGCAGACGCGACCTTGAGCGGTCGAAGTCCGCTGCGTCCGGTTCGTTTGCTGCGTCTGCTGTATCTGCTGTATCCGCTGTATCCGCTGTATCTGCTGCGTCCGCTGAGTCCGCTGAGTCCGCTAGATCAGCTGTATCCGTAACGCCCGGATTACGCGTTTCCGCGCAATAACGCCGCCGGCGACAGCCGCATCTGCGACATCAGCACCCGCGCGCCGGTGCCCAGGCTCAAGCCACTGACGCCCAGCGCCACCACCACGCCGGTCCAGTACAGACCACTCGCATCGAGCTGCAGCCGCCAGTGCAGCAAGGCCGCGGCCAGGCTGCTGCCCACCAGCACGGCGAAGCCGGCGGTCACCAGCGCCAGCAATGTGTATTCCCAGCGCAGCACGCGCCGCAGGCTGGACACGCGCGCGCCCAGCGCATGCATCACGCTGGCCTCGTGCATCTGGCGCGCGCGGCTGGCGGCAAGCACGCTGGCCAGCACCAGCAGGCTGGCGGCCAGGCAGGCCCCGGCAATCACCGCCAAGCCGCCGCTGGCGCGTGCCATCAGGCCGCGGGTGGCCTCCAGCATCGCGGCGGTGCGCACGGTGGCGATGTTGGGCGCGGCGGCGGCCAGGCGGTCCTGCGCCGCCAATGCGTCGTCGGCGCCCAGCCAGGCCGCACCGACATGGCGGGTGACGAAGGGGTCGAGCACGCCGTCGCTGAAGATCGCCTCCAGCCACAGCCGCGACTGCATGCGCCGCTGGCCGTAGATGGCCGTCAACCGCGCTTCCACCGGCTGGCCCAGGATCTCGAATTGCAGGCGGTCGCCGACCTGCAGACCCAGCTGATCGGCCTCGCGGTCTTCCATCGCCACCAGCGGTTCACCGCGGTGGTCGATGGGCCACCAGGCCCCGCGATCGATGATGACGTCGTCGATGTTGCCGGCGCGGTGGCTCAGCTTGTGTTCATTGCGCGCCTCCACCCGGCGTCGCGGGTCGGCGCTGTCGGCCAGGGCCTGGCTATTGACGGCTAACAGCCGCCCCAGCACCAGCGGCGCGGTCTGCACCCGCTGCAGGCTGGGCGCCGCCTGCAGGGTCTCGCGCAGCAGCGGCAATTGTTCGGTCTGCACGTCGTAGAAGACCAGCGCCGGGGCCTGCTGCGGCACGGTCTCGTTGACGGTGCGCAGCAATGCCGCCACCACCAGCGTGCAAGCCACCAGCAGCGTCAGCGCCGAGCCCAGCGACAGCAGCGATGCCCGCAGCGGCGAGCCCGGCCGCTGCACACCGGCCAGCGCCACGCGCAATTCGAAGCCCGGCGTCCAGCGCGGGTGCGACAGCGCCCGTCCTGCCGCCGCGCGCAGGCCGCGCAATACCGCTTCCAGCAGCAGCAACAGACCGCCGACGACGGCGACAAAAGCCAGGCCGAAGCGCGGGTCGGGCAGCAGGGCCACCAGCAGTGTCAGCAGCAGCGCACCCACCGCCGCCGTGGCCACCCAGGCGATGCGCGGTGTGCGCAGCCCCTGGCCGTCGATGCCGCGGAACAGCGCCGCCGGCGACACCGTCAGCGCGCGGCCCAGAGCGGGCAAGGCGAAGGCCAGCGCCGTCAACACACCAAAGGCCAGGGCCAGGGCCAGCGGCGCGGCCAGCCCGGCCAGGTTCGACCAGACTTCGACCGCGCCGCCCTCGCCCACGGCCAAGCGTTCGCCGACCAGGGCCACGCCGCCCAGCGCCAGGGCGCCACCCAAGACCGCGCCTACCGCGCTGGCGCCCACGGCCAACATCAACACCTGCAGCAGCACCACCGCCGCCAGGCGCGCGTCGCGCAGGCCCAGTGCGCGCAATGTGGCCAGCGTGCCCAGCTTGCCCTGCAGGTGCGCCTGCACGCTGTTGAACACCCCCAGCCCGCCGATGAACAGGGCCGAGAAGCCCACCAGCAGCAGGCCCGAACCGATCTGCCCCAACACCTCGGCGATGCGGTCGCTGCGGTCGTCCACCGTGCGCACCTCGGCCGTGCTGTCCGGAAAAGCCGCCAGCCAGGCCGTGCGCCAGTTCTGCGGTGGCAGGCCGGTGACGACGCGGCTGCGGTAGTCGACGCGGCTGAAGGCCTGCACCAGGCCAGTGGCGGCCAGCGCGCCCTCGGCCACCAGCACCGGCGCGGCGCCCCAGTCGGCGCGCAGGCTGCGGTCGGGCTGGTGCAGCACCACGGCGCGCACCGTCAACGTGGCGTCGCCGACCTCGACCCGGTCGCCGGACTGCAGCGACAGGCGGCGCGCCAGCGTGGCGTCCAGCGCGATGCCCCATTGCCCGTCGCGCTGCGCCAGGGCCTGGTGCAGCGACCCGTCGTTCGATCCGTCGTTCGACCCGTCCTGCGCCAGCTCAGGCGCCAGCTCATGCGCCAGCTCATGCGCCAGTTCAGGCATCAAGCGCAGGCGCCCGACCAGCG
>JBBSCX010000052.1:0-14094 GCA_038249905.1 Burkholderiales bacterium | reverse complement strand
GTCTCATGCCTTTCTGATACTCGAGCTGATAGAGTTTTTCCTTCA
Organism: Burkholderiales bacterium; assembly: GCA_038249905.1. Taxonomy (GTDB): domain Bacteria; phylum Pseudomonadota; class Gammaproteobacteria; order Burkholderiales; family Burkholderiaceae_C; genus Rubrivivax. The sequence goes on along the minus strand of JBBSCX010000052.1, from coordinate 14,049 downwards.
TCTCTTCGCTGTCTTCACCCTCGATGCGCCGGCTGACGCCGCCGCCGCGCGGGTTGTTGGGCATCAGCACCAGGTAGCGGCCGGCCAGGCTGACGTAGGTGGTCAGCGCCGCGCCCTTGTTGCCGCGCTCTTCCTTCTCGACCTGCACGAGCAGGTTGTCGCCTTCCTTGACGACGTCCTGGATGCGTGCGTTCTTTGCATCCACGCCTTCGCGGAAGAAATTGCGGCTTATTTCCTTGAACGGCAGGAAACCATGCCTATCTTCGCCGTACTCGACGAAGCAGGCCTCGAGCGAGGGCTCGACGCGGGTAATGACGGCCTTGTAGATGTTGCCCTTGCGCTGTTCGCGCCCTTCGAGTTCGGTCTCGAAGTCGAGCAGCTTCTGGCCATCGACGATCGCCAGGCGCCGCTCTTCGGGCTGCGTGGCGTTGATCAGCATGCGCTTCATGTGCACTCCCGCGCGCAGCCGCTGGCCACGCGCATCCATGTCACGCGCCGCCCTCACGCACGGCGCGTTGTTTCACATCGATGCACGAAGAGCGCGGTCGAACCGTTGGCGCGAAATGCCCTGGGCTGCGAGGTACCGCGCTCGTGGCGCGGTCAGTTTTGCAGCGTTGGCGCGTGCGCCCGGTGCCCTGGGCAGGCGGCGGTCGGTGTCAGCCGGGAAAGGCCGGGCACGGCTGCGGCATCGCGCCGGAGCCGGGGCGGAGCCACCAGAGAAGACAAAAACGACATGGACCTGCGGTCGGGACTGGGCGCAGACTGCAGGCGGGTGAGCCTGCGGTCGGATGTTTTTTCGGTGCCTGCAAAAAGCAGGCGGGGTTCTTCAGCGTTCTTCTGCCGCCGGGGCGGACGCGCTGCCGTGTCACTTGGGGACATCGGCCCGGGCGCCATCCACCGACGTTGCATCACCTCGGGGCCACGTCGGACCGCCTGTTTGCCGGCTGACTGCCGGGTAAACTCCGACAAATCAAGCACTTGGCGCACAACGTGGAGCCGCGGAGTATAGGCGTCAAAACAAGGGTCAAAACACGGGATGAAACACCCGTGGCATCCGCCCGCGAAGCCCGCGCCGAGCCGCCCCTGGCCGTGCGCCATCTGCAGGTGGACGCCGAGTCCGACGGCCAACGGCTGGACAACTTCCTGCTGCGACACCTGAAGGGCGTGCCCAAGACCCATGTCTATCGCGTCATCCGTTCTGGCGAGGTGCGCGTCAACAAGGGCCGGGCCCAGGCCGACAGCCGGGTGGCCGCGGGCGACGACATCCGCGTGCCGCCGATGCGTCTGCCCGCGCCCAGCACCGCGGCGCCGGCCCCGGCGCGCGAGTTTCCGGTGCTGCTGGAAGACGAATACCTGCTGGCGATCGCCAAGCCCGCCGGCGTGGCCGTGCATGGCGGCAGCGGCCTCAGCTTCGGCGTCATCGAACAGTTGCGGCAGTCGCGCCTGAACATCGGCGCCGGGGCCAGGTTCCTGGAACTGGTGCATCGGCTGGACAAGGAGACCTCGGGCGTGCTGCTGCTGGCGAAGAAGCGCAGCGCGTTGACGGCGCTGCAGGACCAGTTTCGCGAGCGCGAAACCACCAAGATCTACAGCGCCCTGGTCTTCGGCGCCTGGCCCGAAAAGCTGAAGGTCATCGACCTGGCGCTGCACAAGACCCTGGACGCGGCCGGCGAACGCCATGTGCGTGTGGTCTCGCCCCAGCATGAAGACGGGCGGCGCGCCATCACCCTGGTGCGCGTGGCGCAGCGCTACGCCCAGGCCACGCTGCTGGAGGTGACGCTGAAGACCGGGCGCACGCACCAGATTCGCGTGCACCTGACCAGCCACGGCCACCCCATCGTCGGCGACCCGAAATACGGCGACTTCACACGCAACAAGGCGGTGGCGAAGTCTTTGCAGTTCCCGCGCATGTTCCTGCATGCGCGCGAACTCGGCTTCGAGCACCCGGCGACCGGCGCGCGCGTCACACTGACTGCGCCGTTGCCCGCCGAATGCCTGGCGCTGCTGCAATGTGCCGACGGCATCGCGCCGGCTGCGGCCTGAGATCATCACGGCCGTGTTCATGTCAGTGTCCCTGCAAGCGCCCATGCCCATGCCCATGCCCATGCCCATGCCCATGCCCATGCCCAAGATCAGCGCCCGGAACTTCGACCTCATCGTCTTCGACTGGGACGGCACCTTGTTCGACAGCACCGGCTTGATCGTGCAGTGCATCCAGTCGGCCTGTCATGACGTCGGCATCGCCACGCCCAGCGACGCCGATGCCGCCTACGTCATCGGCCTGGGGCTGCAGGAAGCCCTGCGCCACGCCGCACCCAGCCTGCCGCCGGAGCGCTACCCCGAGCTGGGTGCGCGCTACCGCCACCACTACTTTGCTCGCCAGCATGAACTGGTGCTGTTTGCGGGCACGCTGGACATGCTGCACGGCCTGAAAGCGCGCAACCACCTGTTGGCCGTGGCCACCGGCAAGGGCCGGCGCGGGCTGGACGAGGCGCTGGCGCAGTCCACGCTGCAGGGCCTGTTCGACGCCACGCGCACCGCCGACGAAACCGCCGGCAAGCCGCACCCGCGCATGCTGCTGGAACTGATGGCGCAGCTGGGCGCGGCGCCGGAGCGCACCTTGATGATCGGCGACACCACGCACGACCTGCAGCTGGCGCGCAATGCCTGCACCGCCAGCGTCGGCGTCAGCTACGGGGCGCACGAGCCCGCGGCTTTCGACGCCCATGGCCCGCTGGCTGTCTTGCACAGCACAGCCGAGCTGTCAGCCTGGTTGCAGGCCCACGCATGACCATGACCGGCACCGATACGGGCGCGCCTGGCGGACTCGGCGGGCTTGGCGCGTTTGGCGAAGACGCCGGCGCCAGCGCCGGGCCTGAGCCGACGCGCACGCCGCCGCCCACACCCACGCCCACGCCCACGCCCCCCGGCGCGATCGATCTGTGTCCTGGCGGGGCGCTGCCCGAGCGCGGCCGCGCCTGGGTGTGGGATGTGCTGCACCTGGGCCGGCCGGTGCGTGCTTTCGCGCTGCGCCACGACGGTCAGGTGCGCGCCTACCTGAACCGTTGCGTGCACGTGGCCGCCGAGATGGACTGGATGCCGGGCGAGTTCCTGGACAGCGAACGGCGCTTCATCATTTGCTCGATCCACGGCGCGGCCTACGAACCCGCCACCGGGCGCTGCGTGGACGGGCCCTGCGGCCGCGGTCGGCTGACGCCGGTGCCAGTGCAGGAACTGGGCCGCAAGGTCTATTGGTATCCTTCCGCCGAGCTGTGCGCCGTGCCTGAAACGCCGGCCGCCGCGGCCATCGCGGCCTTCGTGCCGCCCCCTGTACCGCCTTCCTCCGGCCCCCGATGACCCCCGAAGCACCTCAAGAACCGGGCGCCGATGCCTCGACGTCAGCAAGCCCGACCACCTCCGCGGGGTCTGCGACACCCGCGACATCCGTACCGCCTGCCCAGGCGACTTCTCTCGCGGGCGCCGCCCTGGCCGGTGCCGATCACGCGCTGGAACGCATCGCCCGCGAAATGCTGCGTCAGCAGCGCAGCGACCGCCGCTGGCGCAACTTCTTTCGTCTGGCCTGGCTGGGCCTGGCGCTGGCCGTGGCGTGGGGGCTGTTCTCGCAGCGCAATGCCATGCGCAGCATCAGCAAGCCGCACACGGCCCTGGTGGAAGTGCGCGGCGAAATCGACGTCGACAGCGAAGCCAATGCCGACGACATCATCGCCGCCGTCAAGGCCGCGCTGGAGGACCCGGGCGCGCAGGCGCTGGTGCTGCGCATCAACTCGCCCGGCGGCAGCCCCGTGCAGAGCGGCATCGTCAACGACGAGATCCGCCGCCTGAAGGCCTTGCACGGCAAGAAGGTGTATGCCGTGGTCGAGGAGATGTGCGCCTCCGGCGCCTACTACATTGCGGTGGCGGCCGACGAGATCTACGTCGACAAGGCCAGCGTGGTCGGCAGCATCGGTGTGCTGATGGACGGCTTCGGCTTCACCGGGCTGATGGGCAAGCTGGGCGTGGAGCGGCGGCTCATCACCGCCGGCGACAACAAGGGCATGCTCGACCCCTTCAGCCCGCAAGACCCGCGCCAGACGGCGCTGTTGCAGGCCATGATCGACCAGGTGCACCAGCAGTTCATCGGCGTCGTGCGCGAGGGCCGCGGGGACCGCCTGAAGGAGTCGCCCGACACCTTCTCGGGCCTGTTCTGGAACGGCGAAGAAGCCGTGCGACAAGGCCTGGCCGACCATCTGGGCAACCTCGACTTCGTCGCCCGCGAGGTGGTGAAGGCCGAAGAGATCGTGGACTACACGCCCACCGCCAACGTCGCCGAGCGCCTGGCCAAGCGCTTTGGTGCCAGCGTCGGCGCCGGGGCCGTGCGCGCGATGCGCGAACTGGCGCCGCTGCGCTAGGGCAGCTCGGCCCGATCCTGTCGCGCTGCCGCGTCCCCAGCCGCCGCTACCTCAGCCGCAGCCTGCGCAGTCGCAGCTGGACCCGCAGTCGCCGTCGCAGTCCCCATCGCGCGGCCTGCGCCAACCTTGCACTTTCGATCCGCCCATGTCCGACCGCCTCGCCGTCCTGCCCCAATACCTGCTGCCCAAGGGCGCCTTGACCCGCTTTGCCGGCGTCGTCGCCTCGGCGCAGGGCGGGGCTGCGACGACGGCGCTGATCCGCTGGTTCATCAAGCGCTACGGCGTCGACATGGCCGAGGCGGCCGAGCCCGACCCCGCGGCCTATGCCAGCTTCAATGACTTCTTCACCCGCGCGCTGAAGCCCAGGGCGCGCCCGCTGGCCGGTGCCGCCGACGGCATTGCCGATGCCGACTGGTTGTGCCCGGTGGACGGCGCCATCAGCCAGTTCGGCGCCATCGACGGCGAGCGCATCTTCCAGGCCAAGGGCCACGACTACACCGCCACCGCGCTGGTGGGCGGCGACGCCGCGCTGGCGGCGCCGTTTCGGGGCGGCCATTTCGCCACGCTGTACCTGAGCCCGCGCGACTATCACCGCATCCACATGCCCGCCGCCGGCCGGCTGCGGCGCATGCTGCATGTGCCGGGCGAGTTGTTCTCGGTCAACCCGACGACGGCGCGCGGCGTGCCGGGGCTGTTTGCACGCAACGAGCGCGTGGTCTGTGTCTTCGACGGCCTGGGTGCCCACGCCGGCCGGCCCTGGGTGCTGGTGCTGGTGGGGGCCACGGTGGTGGGCAGCATGGCCACCGTCTGGCACGGCGTGGTCAATACGCTGCGCGCTGGGGGTGTGCGTGAGTGGCGCTACGACGACCAGGACATCACGCTGGCCCGCGGCGCCGAGATGGGCCGCTTCCTGCTGGGATCGACCGTGGTGCTGATGCTGCCGCCGGGGCCGCTGGCCTTCGAGCCCGGCTGGGCGCCCGGCGGCGCCATCCGTCTGGGGCAGCCGATGGCCCGTGCGCGCGGGCCGGGCGGCGCTTGAGCCTGGCGGCCAGCGCCAGCGCCAGCGCCAGCGCCAGCGCCAGCGCCCGCGTCGGTGGCTGGCCGCGGCTGCTGCTGTGGGGCGTGCCCTTGCTGTGGTCATCCAACTACGTCATCGCGCGCCTGGCCGACGGCGTCATCGCTCCGCATGCGCTGGCGGCCGGGCGCTGGCTGCTGGCGGCGCTGATCCTGCTGCCCTGGATGGGCGCCGGGCTGTGGGGCCGCCGTGCGCGTTTGTGGCGTGAACGCCGGCACTTGCTGGTGCTGGGTGTGCTCGGCATGTATGTCTGCGGTGCCTGGGTCTATGTCGCCGGGCGCAGCACCACCTCGGCCAACATCGCGCTGATCTACGCCGCCACGCCCGTCACCATCGCCGCAGCCAGCGCCTGGCTGCTGAAGGAACGCCTGCGACCGGCGCAATGGGTGGGCCTGGCGCTGGCGTTGGCAGGGGTGCTGTTCGTGATCACGCAGGGCCAGCTGACACGGCTGCTGACGGTGCGCTTCGTGCCTGGCGATGCCTGGATCACCGCCTGCGCGCTGGCCTGGACGGCGTACTCGGTGCTGTTGAAGCGCTGGTCCTCGGCCCTGGGCGCGGGCGAACGGCTGCTGGCCATCATCGGCGGCGGCCTGCTGGTGCTGCTGCCCGCAGCGGTGGTGGAGGCCGCGTTCACGCCCGTGCCCGCGCCCAGCTGGGCCGCGCTGGGCCTGGTGCTCGCGGCCGCCGTGCTGCCGGGCGTGCTGTCGTACAGCGCGCATTCGTACTTGCAGCGCGAAATCGGCGCCTCGCGCACGGCCATGATGCTGTACCTGTCGCCTGTCTACGGCGCGCTATTGGCCTGGTGGATCCTGGGCGAGCAGCCCGGCTGGCACCACCTGGGCGGGGCGCTGCTGATCCTGCCCAGCATCTGGCTGGCGACGCGCACGGCGCCGGTGGTGGCGGACGGTGCGATGCGCGGGTGAGTGGATGCATGCGGAACGCAAAAAGCAATTCGAGGCCGAGCACGCCATCGAACGTCAACTCCCCGGTTCGACTTCGTACTGACGCTCAGCCAGACCCGGCCAGGCGCACCGCCATCCGGTCAAGTGCTTCTGCAAGGGCCGGCAGGTCCTGTTCGACAACCAACCAAACTGCACCCAGGTCAACGCCCAGGTAGCCGTGCACGACCACACTCAATCATGTTGCGGAACCCCGCGAGTTCACGCCATGGAACTCCGGGCTCGGTGAGTTTGATTTCAGTCGAGAGTCGCTGGCTTGATTCGGCGAGGGTCTGCAGGTTGCGGGCGGCCCAGCAGTTCCTGAGCGTCCAGCAGCAACCCGCCCAGTGCCAGCGCGCTGGTACCAGGCGGCAGCATCACCAGCAGGTCCACGTCGCTGTGCTCGCGTTTAGAAGTTGACTGTCCTCGTGACGGCGCGTCGTCGGGCATCGGCGAAGCGCTGGCGCGCTGCTTCGCCGCCTGCGGCCAGCGCCTCAGCCGAACAGCCCCGGCGCTCCCCCCGAGTCGCCGTCTTCGCTGTCTTCGCTGTAGAAGCACGAAGGGCAGACCGCGCGGTAGCGCTCGTTGCCGCCGATCACTACCTGCTCACCTTCCTGCACGCGCCGGCCCTGGGCGTCGACGCGCATGTTCATCGACGCCTTGCGCGCGCAGGCGCAGATCGACTTCATCTCCTCCAGCGCGTCGGCCAGGGTCAGCAAGGCGGCGGCACCCGGGAAGGCATCGCCGCGAAAGTCGCTGCGCAGGCCGTAGCACAGCACCGGCAAGTGGTCGGCATGCGCCAGCCGGTGCAGTTGCCCGACCTGGGCCGGGCTCAGGAACTGCGCCTCGTCGATCAGCACGCAGGCCAGCGCCGCGCCATAGCCCTCGCGCAGGCCGGCGGCGTCGAAGACGGTGTCGGGGCCGAAGGTCTCGACCGCGCGCTGCAGACCGAGGCGCGAGCCGATCACGCCCGCGCCCACGCGCTCGTCGTGCGCGGCGGTGAACAGGCGCACGCGCATGCCGCGTTCTTCGTAGTTGTGCGCGGCCTGCAGCAGCGCCGTGCTCTTGCCGGCGTTCATGGCCGCATAGCGGAAATAGAGTTTCGACACGCCCGGCCCGTCTCGGGGTCAGTTCTGCAGCAGCCCGCGCGTTTCGATGAAGCGCACGACAGTGTCCAGCCCTTCGCGCGTGCGCAGGTTCGTCATCACGTAGGGCCGGCGCGCATTCGGGCCGGCGTGGTCGGGGCGCATGCGCTGCGTGTCGGCCTCCATCACCGCCAGGCTGGCGCCGACATGCGGCGCGAGGTCGGTCTTGTTGATCACGAACAGGTCGCTCTTGGTGATGCCGGGCCCGCCCTTGCGCGGGATCTTCTCGCCCGCGGCGACGTCGATGACGTAGATCGTCAGGTCCGACAGTTCGGGGCTGAAGGTAGCGGCCAGGTTGTCGCCACCGCTCTCGATGAAGACGATGTCGGCGTCCGGAAACTTCTCCAGCATGCGGTCGACGGCTTCGAGGTTGATCGAGGCGTCTTCGCGGATGGCGGTGTGCGGGCAGCCGCCGGTCTCCACACCCATGATGCGTTCGGGCGCCAGCGCACCGGCCACCGTCAGCAGGCGTTGGTCTTCCTTGGTGTAGATATCGTTGGTGACGACCACCAGGTCCCAGCGGTCGCGCATGTTCTTGCACAGCATCTCGACCAGGGTCGTCTTGCCCGATCCGACGGGGCCGCCGACCCCCACGCGCAAGGGGGGCAGGCGTTTGCTGCGGCCGGGGATGTGGTGCAGCGGGGTGGCAGCGGCGATGACCGAGGCGGTGGGGGAGGGCGTCATGAGCGGAACAGTCTGGAGTACTGGGTTTCGTGCCGGGCCGACAGTATGGCCAGCATGGGCGTGTAGGCCTGGCGCGTGTGGTCGTCGCAGGCCAGCGCCGTGTCGACCGCCGCCGGGATGGCATCGGCCAGCGTGCCCAGCAGGCGCTGGCCCGCGCTCTGGCCCAGCGGCACGGCCTTGACGGCGGCCTGCACCATGTTCTCGGCCCAGCCGAAGGCCAGCGCCAGCAGCGCGTCGCGCGGGGTTGCGCCGCCCGGCTCGATGGCACGCGCGGCGGCGAGTGCCATCGCCACGGGCCAGGTCGGCGCGGGTCGCAGGGCGGCCAGCTGCGTGGCGCGGGCATCGTCGGGCACGCGCTGGCGCAGCCAGTCGGCCAGCGAACGGCCCATCTGTTCGGCCTGACGGCGCAGTTCGGCGCTCTCGCGGGTGTGCAATACCCAGTCGTTCAGGGCCTCGATGCGTGCCACGTCGGCGGCCTGCCAGGCGGGGATGGCGACGGCCATCAGCGCCAGGTCGCCGCGCGCCTGCGCCAGCGACAGTTGCGCCAGCAGCCAGTGCCGCACGCTGTCTTCATCGTGCGCGACGCCAGCATCGACGGCGGCTTCCAGGCCTTCGGAATAGCTGAAGCCGCCGACCGGCAGCGCCGGCGAGGCCAGCCAGATCAGCTGCAGCAGCGCCGCATCGGGCCGCGTCATTGCGACAGGATCAGTGGTCGTGGCCGCAGCCAGGACCGTGCACATGCCCAGGCGCATGCCCAGGCGCATGCACAGGCGCAGGGCCGTGCTTGGATTCGGGTGCAGGGGCGTGCGCGGGCTCATGTGCGTGCCCGTGTGCGTGCTCGTCCTCATGTGCGTGCCCATGTGCGTGCTCGTGCTCGTGCTCGTGTACATCCGCTGCGCCATGCCCGTGCCCGTGCCCATGCCCACCTGCCGCGTACGCGCCCGACTCGGGTTCGAAGGCGGCGTTCTCTTCAGTCACGATCAGGTGCATGCCGCGCAGCATCTCGGCCAGCACATGGTCGGGTTCCAGCTTCAGGTGGTCGGCCTGCACTTCCAGCGCCACATGGCGGTTGCCCAGGTGGTAGGCGGCGCGGCTCAGATCGAACGCGCTGCCATGCTGCGGGCAAGCGCGCACCACCAGCACCGGCTGCGGCGCGGCCTGCACACGCACCAGGCTGCCGTCCTCGGCCACCAGCATGTCGCCACCGCGCACGACGCTGCCGCGGGGCAGGAACACGCCCAGGCGGCGGCCGCTGCTGTCGCTGGCCTCGAAGCGGCTCTTCTGCCGCAGGTCCCAGTCGAGTTCGACCGTGCTTGCGCGCTTCAGCAGCACCGCGGCCAGACCGCGGGCACCGGGAATGAGTTTGTTGACGTTGATCATGGAGCTGATTGTCGTGCCGCCGTGGGCCGTGGGCTGCGGGCTGCGGACTGCGGGCTGCGTGGCTGCGGACTGCGGCAGGCGCAGCACCAGCAGACGGCCTCAGTACAGGCCCCGGACCAGGCCTCAGAACAGAAAGTAGCGCTGCGCCATCGGCAGCACCGTCGCCGGGTCGCACACCAGCAACTGCCCGTCGGCGCGCACGGCATAGGTCTGCGGGTCGATCTCCATCTTCGGCAGATAGCCGTTGTGCACCATGTCGGTCTTCTTCAGGCCGCGGCAGCCGCGCACGGCGGCCAGGCGCTTGTGCAGTCCCAGCACCTCGCCGATGTCGCCGTCCAGCGCGGTGTGGCTGACGAAGCTCAGGCTGGTGGCCGACATCGCGCCGCCAAAGCTGCCGAACATCGGCCTGTAGTGCACCGGCTGCGGCGTCGGGATGCTGGCGTTGGCGTCGCCCATCAGCGCCGCGGCGATGAAGCCGCCCTTCATGATCAGGCTGGGCTTGATGCCGAAGAAGGCCGGGCGCCAGAACACCAGGTCGGCCCACTTGCCCGGCTGCACGCTGCCCACCTCGTGGCTGATGCCGTGGGCGATGGCGGGGTTGATCGTGTATTTGGCGATGTAGCGCTTGACGCGGAAGTTGTCGTTGCGCGCGTTGTCCTCGGGCAGGGCGCCGCGCTGGCCCTTCATCTTGTGCGCCGTCTGCCAGGTGCGGATGACGACCTCGCCCACGCGGCCCATCGCCTGGCTGTCGCTGGACATCATGCTGATGGCGCCCAGGTCCTGCAGGATGTCCTCGGCGGCGATGGTCTCGCGGCGGATGCGGCTCTCGGCAAAGGCCAGGTCCTCGGCGATGGACGCGTCCAGGTGGTGGCACACCATCAGCATGTCCAGGTGCTCGTCCAGCGTGTTGACGGTGTACGGGCGCGTGGGGTTGGTGCTGGACGGCAGCACATTGGCCTCGCCGACGACTTTCAGGATGTCGGGCGCGTGGCCGCCGCCTGCGCCTTCGGTGTGGAAGGTGTGGATGGTGCGGCCCTTGAAGGCGGCGATGCTGTCCTCGACGAAGCCGCTCTCGTTCAGCGTGTCGGTGTGGATGGCGACCTGCACGTCGGTGACTTCGGCCATCGTCAGACAGTTGTCGATGGCCGCGGGCGTGGTGCCCCAGTCCTCGTGCAGTTTCATCGCGATGGCGCCGGCCGCCACCTGTTGGCTCAGCGCTTCGGGCCGCGTGCTGTTGCCCTTGCCGAAGAAGCCCAGGTTCATCGGAAAGGCCTCGGCCGCCATCAGCATGCGGTGGATGTTCTCGGGCCCTGGCGTGCAGGTGGTGGCGTAGGTGCCCGTGGCCGGCCCGGTGCCACCGCCCAGCATGGTGGTGATGCCCGACATCAGCGCTTCTTCGATCTGCTGCGGGCAGATGAAGTGGATGTGGCTGTCGACGCCGCCGGCGGTGACGATCAGGCCTTCGCCGGCAATGATCTCGGTGCCCGGGCCGATGACGATGTCCACGCCCGGCTGCACATCGGGGTTGCCGGCCTTGCCGATGGCCGCGATGCGGCAGCCCTTCAGGCCGATGTCGGCCTTGACGATGCCCCAGTGGTCGATGATCAGTGCGTTGGTGATGACGCAGTCGCAGGCCTCGTTCGGGCCCGGGCCGTTGACGGTCTGGCTCTGGCCCATGCCGTCGCGGATGGTCTTGCCGCCGCCGAACTTGACCTCTTCGCCATATCCCCCGGCGCGCAATGTCAGGTCCTGCTCGACCTCGACGATCAGGCCGGTGTCGGCCAGGCGCACCCGGTCGCCGACGGTGGGGCCGTACATCTCGGCATAGGCGCGGCGTCCGATGGTGCTCATCACAGGCTCCCGTTGAACAGGCCGCGGAAACCCCACACCTGCACCGCGCCGTGCGTGGCCACATAGGGCACCAGGGTCACGTGGCGTTCCTGCCCGGGCTCGAAGCGCACCGCCGTGCCGCTGGCGATGTCCAGGCGCATGCCCTTGGCGGCCTGGCGGTCGAAGTGCAGGGCCGCATTGGTCTCGGCGAAGTGGTAGTGCGATCCGACCTGGATCGGCCGTTCTGCCGTGTTGGCCACCCGCAGTTTCAACCGCGGTCGGCCGGGGTTGAGTTCGTGGTCGGGGCCGTCGGTGAAAAGCTCGCCGGGGATCATCGGGCCGCCCTCACTTGCGGCCGCGCCACCACCACAGCGCGCCGATGAAGGCGGCCCCGGCGATGAAGCCCAGCACATCGGTGGCATGCCAGTGCGCGGCAGCGGGCATGCCGTGGCCTTCGTGAGCTTGGACTTGGGCGCTGGCGGCGGCCAGCAGCAAGGCGGTAGTGAGCGCTTTCATCGGGTGCGGTTCCGGGTGGGTCGGTCGGTCAGTCGGTCAGTCGGCCAGCGGGGCGATGGGTCGATGGGGCACCGCGGCATCAGGCGATGGGTTGGTGCACGGTCACCAATTTGGTGCCATCGGGGAAGGTGGCCTCGACCTGGATGTCGCTGACGATCTCGGGCACGCCTTCCATCACGTCGGCGCGCGCCAGCACGGTCTTGCCCTCGCTCATCAACTGGGCCACGGTCTTGCCGTCGCGCGCGCCTTCCATGATGGCGGCGGTGATCAGCGCGATGGCCTCGGGCACGTTCAGCTTCAGGCCGCGGGCGCGGCGGCGTTCGGCCAGCAAGGCGGCGGTGAAGATCAGCAGCTTGTCCTTCTCACGCGGGGTCAGGTCCATGGATCGTGTGGGCGGTGTGTGCGTGGTGCGGTGGTTGGGCGGAACGAGGGCCGGAACTGGTCGGGCAGAGCATGCCTTGAGGCATGCATCACGCGCAAGCGGCGTGCCACGGGGGTCGGCCATGCAACGTAGGCCCCGCGCCACGGCGCGCGGCTATGCTGCAAGACCCTGCATCCCGGAGCGTCTCCATGCCCAGTTCCCGTTCTGTTGCCCGTACTGTCGTTGCCACCCGTACCGTCCGTACGGTGCGCATGGCCCTGGTCGCTTGTGCTGCCGCGTCGGCGGGCGTGGCGGGCGTGGCGCAGGCGGCAGACTTCAATGCCATCCGCCTGCTCAACCAGGCCGAGTTCCTGGCCTTCTCCAAGGACGTTGCGGCGGCCGTGTCGTACAAGGGCATCACGCCGACCGAAGGCCTGGGCATCACCGGCTTCGACGTCGGCATCGCCGCCTTCGGCACCCAGGTGACGAGCCGCGACGCGCTGCGCAAGGCCGCTGGTGGCGCGTCGATCCCCAAGTACCTGCCGACGGTGGCACTGAAGGCCGTGAAGGGCCTGCCCTTCGACATCGACGTGGGGGTGACCGTGGCCACGTTGCCCGGCACCAACATCCGTTCCACCGGCGGTGAACTGCGCTGGGCCTTCGTGTCTGGCAGCACGGTGTTGCCGGCGGTGGGTGTGCGCTTGGCGCTGTCCAAGCTGAGCGGTGTCGACCAGCTGAATCTGAAGACGCAGAGCGCCGACCTCTCCATCAGCAAGGGCTTCGCCTTCTTCACCCCCTTTGCCGGCATCGGCACCGTGCGCAGCACCTCCAGCGCGCCGGGCACCAGCCTGCGTGAAGTCAGCTTCAGCCAGACCAAGACCTTCGTCGGTGCCAACTTCGCGCTCGGCCCCACTTCGCTGGCCGTCGAGACTGACAAGACCGGTGATTCGACCGGCTTCGGTGTGAAGCTGGCGATCCGTTTTTGAGGCCGCGGTCTGAAGCCTGGGTCCTGAAGCCTGAGTCTCGCGCGGGGCGGATAATCCCGCCGGTGAAGCAGGCCAGACCGCCGCTGGTGCAAGCATCGAAAGGTGGCACTGGAGGAAGGTCCGGACTGCACAGAGCGGCGTAGCAGCTAACGGCTGTCCACCGTGAGGTGAGGATCAGAGCAACAGAGACGAGTCCAGACGGGGTCCCGGGAAGGGTGCTCTGTCGGGCACCGGCGCAAGCCGGTGGGGGCACGCGGCGCAAGCCGCGTGAACCTCGGGCGCAAGCCCGAACCTGGCAGCCACCCCGGCCGGGGCAAAGCCCCGGCTGGGGTGAAACGGGCAATCTCTACGCGCAGCAACACCAAGTAGGCCGACGTTGACGTGGCTCGCGGAGTCGGCGGGTAGGTGGCACCGAGCCGGGTGGGCGACCCCCGGCCCAGAGGAATGGCGGTCACGGCGGGGCGTCGCAAGACGCACTGCCGCACAGAATCCGGCCTATCGGTCTGCTTCACACTTTTTCGATGCGCCGCGCCAGTTGACGCGGTGAGCCCGGGTGGGGCTCATGCACGTCTAACGCAGCGCTCATTCAGGTCTCTCAGGCCGGCACCACCAGCGTGTGCCGCACTTGCCAGCGCAGCCCGCTGGCGGGCTCGGCCGCCTGCAATTGCATCGCCAGCGCGTCGCGGTCGGCGTCGGCGACGCGGCGCCACAGGAAGTCGCTGGCG
>JBBSCX010000051.1:0-14177 GCA_038249905.1 Burkholderiales bacterium | reverse complement strand
TGGATCCTCTGTTACTCCCCCCCCCGCGCGCCCCCCGGGCCCCACACCACCCGCCGGGGGGGGGTTGGGGGGTGGGTGCCCCGGCCTCCCCCCCGCCCCCGACCCTGAGTTCAAACGCAACATTGCCTTGGCATCATGTTTGCCGCCGACGCCTCGACATCCGCATCGCCAAGCGATCCAGGCGGCCGATTCAATGCGTCTGGCGCGGCGTCAGTTGCGGTCGGCGCGGGCAGCACGCTCGGTGAAGCCCGTATTGCCATCGCGTTGCGAAGGCATGTTGCGGCGGTCCATGTTCCCGGTCGCCGTGCTGTTGTCCATGCCCGTAGTGCCGGTCCGGTCAGCGCGGTTCATGCCATCGACACCTGCGTTCGACCGGTTGTAGGTGCTGTTGTTCGTGCTGTTGTTCGTGCTGTTGTTCTGCATGTCCGTGGACGAGCGATCCGTGTTGGAGCGGCCGGTGGTCGAGCGGTCCGTGGTCGTGCGGTCGTAGTCGGGGCGGGCGGTCGAGTCAGGAGTCGCGGCTTTGGCCGAAGCAGCGTTCGACTGCGTTCCGCTCTGGCTCTGGCTCTGGTTCTGGTTCTGGTTCTGGTTCTGGGGCTGGGGCTGGGTCAGGGTCGGGGTCGGGGCGGCGGGCCGGCCGCTCTCTGGCGGAAGCTTCTTCGCGGGCATGCCATTCCACTGCGTCTGGTCCTGTGTCCGCCCCGTGGGCTGAGTCTGCGTCTGCGTCTGCGGCTGGGTCTGGACTGCGGGCCTGCCAGTCTCCGGCGGGAGGGTCTGCGCCTGCGCCAGGGTGGCGACACCGACGAAGGAAATTGCTGCAGTGGCAGCGACGAACATGTTTGTCGAGTTCATTTTGGTACTCCGGTCAAGGTAGTGGGAGCAGATCGGCAGACCTGCGGAGCCCAACTATCGAATTTCGTCGCCGCCAGGTCTGTGTGCCAACAGACATAGGTGTCGCCAATTGGTTTCAAGGGGTACATCGGGGGTCGAATGTGTGGCAGTTCACATTCGAAGGAATTTCATGATGTCCGATGCAACGCAAAGGCGTTCGCAATTCAGCGTGTGACGCAGAGCCATTTGCACAACTGTTCACAAGGCCATTCGGATTTTGAGCGCGTACGCTGGCGTACCGACGCAGGCGCGTTTTGCCATTACCTTGCCTCCATCCGTGTGCAAGTGCAAACGGAGAACAAGCATTGGATGGGCATTGGATGCGCATTAAAGCCACATGGAAGACGCCCCATGGGCCCGTCCAACTGTCATCCAAACCCGTTATTCAAACCTGATGTCCGGAGATACCCATGAAGTCATGTCCCTTTGTCCGATCACGCCTGAGCGGGGCCATCGGCTCGCTCGGCCTTGGCATGGCCGTCGCGCTCATCGGCGCATCGGCTGCCCATGCCTCAAGCCACCGCGAAGCGCCCTACATCGCCGGCTCACCGAAGCTTGACGCAACCGACCTCTACATGTTTCGCAGCTACGAGGCCGAACGCCAGAATTTCGTCACCATCCTGGCCAACTTCAACCCCTTCCAGGATCCGCAGGGCGGTCCCAATTTCTACATGTTCAGCCCCGAAGGGCTGTACGAGATCCACATCGACAACAACGGCGACGCCGTCGAGGACATTACCTTCCAGTTCCGCTTCACGAACGCCTCCAAGGCCACGGCACTGACGATCGGCGGCAAGTCCGTGAAGATTCCGCTGATCAACAGCGGCGTCATTGCCGGTGTCAACCCGGCTGCCCTGAACGTGCGTGAAACCTTCACCGTCGATGTGGTGCGCGGGGGCCGACGCAGCGCACGCAGCAGCGTCACCAACGGCTCCGGCGGCGGCACCGTGTTCGACAAGCCGGTGGACAACATCGGCGACAAGGTCTTCGGCAGCGCCACGGGCTATGCCACCTATGCCAACCAGCACATCTACAACGTCGTGATCCCGGGCTGCACGACACCCGGGCGCGTGTTCGTCGGCCAGCGCAAGGAGCCCTTCTACATCCCTGTGGGCCGCGCTTTCGACCTGTTCAACCTGAATCCGCTGGGCGCCGAAGTGGGTGGCAACAACAACGACCTCGAAGGCAAGAACGTCAGCACGCTGGCGATGGAATTGCCGATCAGCTGCCTGACCACCGGTACCGACCCAGTCATCGGTGCCTTCACCACCGCCAGCCTGCGCCAGGGTCGTCTGCTGGACGGCGCGCCGGCCACCGGACTGGGCAAGGTCGCGCGCAGCGGCGGCGCCTGGACTCAGGTGTCGCGCCTGGGCATGCCCCTGGTCAACGAGTTGATCATCGGCCTCGACGACAAGGACAAGTTCAACGCCTCCAAGCCCAGGAACGACGGCGCCAACTTTGCCGACTACGTCACCCACCCGGTGCTGCCCGCGCTGATCCAGTCGCTGTTCCCGGCCGCCGTGGCGCCGACGAACTTTCCGCGCACCGATCTGGTCACGGTGTTCCTGAAGGGCATCAGCGGCATCAACCAGCCGACCACCGTGGTGAATGCCGAAATGCTGCGGCTGAATACATCGACCGCGGTCACCGCAGCCGCGGTGCAGAACCCGCTGGGCGTGGCCGCTGGCGACAACGCCGGCTTCCCGAACGGCCGCCGACCGGGCGACGACGTGGTCGATCTGTCACTGCGCGTGTCGATGGGCGCGCTGTGCGTGCTGACCGGCGCCACCGACACGCTGAAGGTGGGCTGCAAGCCTTCCGACGCGCCGGCCGGCGGCCTGGCCCTGACCGACGGTGTGCGCAAGACGGCGGCCAACTTCGGCCTCACCTTCCCGTACCTGACGACCCCTTTGCCGGGCAACTTCAACCCACCCGCTGCTGCTGGCGCGGTCTACCCCTGAGGGCCGCATGATGAAGATGCAACGCAAACTGCTGATGGCGGGCGCGGTCGCGTCCGCCCTGACCCTGGCCGGCTGCTGGGACGACGATGACATCGTGGTCGAGACCCCACCGGTGGCCAGTACCGAGGTGCCGGCCAGTGCCGGCGCCAGCACCGCCGCGTTCCTCAGCTTCCTGATGAGCCTGAGTGCCAGCAACGAGACGTCGGAGCCGCTGAGCATCAGCGACACATTCGCCGTGCCCCCGGACGAGAGTTCGGAACCCACGCCGCTGACGTGAACCCCGGGCGCGCCGCAAGGCGCGCCCATGCGTGCGGCTGGCGACGTCATGAGATCCATCTCCAGCACCAGCGCCTGCTGATGTATGTTCCAATTGGAATCTGATTGGATTCCATTGGGATGGTATGAAGCTCGAAATCGCGACCACCGAAGTCAGGGCCAGAGCGGGCGAGACCGAAAAGATGACAGTCAACGTCGGCGTGGTCGATCTGGGGCAGGTCGATCTTCTGGTGCAGGAAGGCTTCTATTCGAACCGCTCCGATCTCATCCGGACGGCGCTGCGCAACCAGCTTGCATTGCATGCCGACACCGTCAGGCAGACGGTGGCACGCCGAACACTGACCGTGGGCCTGCAGCACTTCAGCCGCGCGGACCTGGAGTCGGCGGTGGCCGCAGGCCAGCGATTGCGCGTGCAGGTGGTCGGACTGGCCCGCATTGCCGACGACGTGCCGCCCGAACTGGCGGCTGCCGCCATCGAATCCGTGACCGTGCTGGGCGCGTTCCAGGCCCGTCCCGAAGTGCGACGGGCCCTCGCCGGTCGCATCCATTGATCGTTCACACACGCAGGACACCACCTTCATGAAGAACCCCTTGAATGCCCGCGCGCCGAGCTTCGACGCCGCCGCGATCAACGCAACGATTCAGCGGGCGCTGGCATCGGCCGGGCTCGACACCCACACCGGCCCGATGCAGGGCGTGACCGAAACCATCCGGCGCGCGCTGGCAGCGGGGGGCAGGGCGCCGGCCGCGCCGTTTGCAGACAGCGGGTCGGTGATCGACATCGCAGCACGCGTCGTCCCCCCGGCCGCAGTGCCTCGCCCGCCGACGGCAGGCGCAGCGTCGCGGCCGGGCCGCTTCGAGTCGCTGGAGTTCAGCAACCGCGCCGGAGTGCGCGCCTACAAGCTCTATGTGCCCGCGAAGATGCCCGATGCACCACGCGCCATGCTCGTGATGCTGCACGGTTGCACGCAGTCGGCCGACGACTTTGCCGCCGGCACGCAGATGAACCGGCTCGCCGACGAGCACGGTTTCCTCGTCGTGTACCCCGAACAGGCGGCGCAGGCGAATGTGTCGAGGTGCTGGAACTGGTTTCAGCCGCAAGACCAGCAGCGCGACGCCGGCGAGCCGTCGCTGATCGCCGGCATCGTGCAGCGGGTGGCGCAAGCGCACGGGGCCGACCCGCGCCGCGTCTTCGTCGCGGGGTTGTCGGCCGGTGCGGCGATGGCCCTGGTGCTGGGCGAGACCTACCCGGACTTGTTCGCCGGTGTTGGCGTGCATTCCGGATTGCCCTACGGCAGCGCGCACGACATCGCCTCGGCTCTGGCCGCCATGAAAGGCGGCCGCAGCGGGATGACGGCGCTGCACGGTCTGCCCGGTGCAAGCGCACCACCCCGCAGGCAGGCCACGCATGCGGTGCCTGTCATCGTGTTCCACGGCGACCGGGACCACACCGTGCAGCAGAACAACGCCGCACAAATCGTGCGCCAGGCGCAGCAGGCGCATGAGGCCCGGTCGGATGTGCCGGGCCATGCGCCGCCGCGCACGCTGAGCGTCAGCACACAGGACGGCGTGGCCCCGGGCGGCCGGCGTTACAGCCGCACCGTCCATGCCGACGCCGCGGGGCAGGCCTGCATCGAGAGCTGGACGCTGCATGGCGCAGGCCACGCCTGGTCGGGCGGCGATCCCAGTGGTTCGTACACCGATCGCGCCGGCCCCGATGCGTCGGCGGAGATGCTGCGCTTTTTCCTGGCGCTGCCGCGGGCAGGCGTGGCCTGAGCGCGGTCAGGCGCCGTTCAAGGCGACAACGTCGATCGCCAGCGGCGGCGCCGGCGGACGCGGGGTGGTGGCACGCATACTCGCGTCACACCTCGCGCAGCGCATGGACGAATGGACGAGCAACAGCAGATCGAAGCAGGCATCGCCGCCTTACAGGCGCAGCGTGCGGTGCTGGGCGACGCGGTGGTCGAGGCTGCCGTCACGCCACTGCGGGCGCGATTGCGCGAGATGCGTTCGCCTTCCAGGTCGGGCGCGGTATCGCATCAGACCCTGCGCCATGTCAGCGTGCTGTTCCTCGACGTCGTCGGCTCGACCTCGCTGGCGTCGGTGATCGACCCCGAGGACGTGCACGAGCTGATGGACAGCACGCTCGCCGCCTGCACCGAAGTCGTGTGTGCCCATGGCGGCACGGTGCTGCAATACGCCGGCGACAGCGTGCTGGCGGCCTTCGGCACGCCGCAGGCGCGTGAAGACGACACCGAACGTGCCGTGCGCTGCGGCCTGGCCCTGCTGCCGCTGGGCCGGGCGCTGGGCGAACGCGCGCTGCGCGAACACGGCCATGCCGGCTGCGACGTGCGCGTGGGCATCCACACCGGCCCGGTGCTGCTGGGTGGCGGGGTCGATGCGGAGGGCACGATCCGTGGCGTCACCGTCACCCTGGCGGCGCGCATGGAGCAGTCGGCCCCGCCGGGCAGCCTGCGCATCAGCCAGGCCACCTGGAGCCAGGTGCGCGGTGCCTTCGACATGGACGAGCAGCCGCCGCTGATGGTCAAGGGCAGCACCGAGCCGCTGCGCACCTGGCTCGTGCGTGCGACGAGGCCGCGGTCGTTCCGCGCCCCGACGCGCGGCATCGATGGCCTGGAAACGCCGATGGTCGGCCGCGACGCCGAGATGGCGCGCCTGCAGGCGGCCTTCGCGCAGGTGGTGGACACGCGCGAGCGCCGCGCGGTCACGCTGCTGGCCGACGCCGGCCTGGGCAAGAGCCGGCTGCTGATCGAATTGCAGCACGCGCTGGACGATGCCGGGCGTGACTTCTGGCTGTTGCTGGGCCGCGCCCAGGCCGGCGCGCAATTGCAGCCTTACGGCCTGCTGCGCGAATTGCTGGCCTGGCGGCTGCAGATCGCCGACAGCGACAGCGCCGAGGTGGCGCGCACCAAATTGGTCGACGGCTTGCGGCCCTGGCTGGCGCCGCTGACCACGCCCGATGGTCCGGCCGACGCGCTGCTGCAAGCGCAGGCGCTGGGCCAGTTGCTGGGCATGGACTTCAGTGCCGAGCCGGCGCTGGCCGCGGTGGCGACGCGTCCACGCCGGCTGCGCGACCTGGCGCTGGACGCCTTCGCGGCCTGGCTTCGCGCGCTGTCGGCCAGCGACGACATCCCGGTGCTGATGTTCGTCGACGACCTGCAATGGGCCGACGACGCCTCGCTGGACGCACTGCAACACCTGCAGGCCCAGCCGCGCCTGCCGCTGCTGCTGGTGTGCTCGGCCCGGCCGGCGCTGCTGGAGCGGCGGCCGGCCTGGGGCGAGGGCTGGGCGGCGCACGAACGCATCACGCTGGGCGAACTGGCCGGCCCGGCCCAGGCCGCGTTGACGCGGGCGCTGCTGGGGCGCCTGGGCGCAGCGCCGGCTGCGCTGCTGTCGCTGATCGAGCACCATGCCGCCGGCAACCCGTTCTATGCCGAGGAACTGGTGAAGATGTTCATCGACGAAGGCGTGATCGAGGTCGGGGCCGATGGCTGGCAGTTCCACGCCGAGCGTTTGCGCCCGGACCACCTGCCGGGCACGCTGACCGGCGTATTGCAGGCGCGGCTGGATGCGCTGGCCGGCGGCGAGAGGCGCGCGCTGCAACTGGCCAGCGTGGTGGGGCCGGTGTTCTGGGACCTGGCCCTGGCCGCGCTGGACCCCGATGCGCCCGGCCGCCTGGAGCTGTTGCGCCAGCGCGCCCTGGTGCATGCGCGGCCCGGCAGCAGCTTCGAAGGCGCGGCGGAGCAGGCCTTCCAGCATCACCTGCTGCATCAGGTGACCTACGAGACCGTGCTGAAGGCCGAACGCCAGGCCGGCCATGCCTGTGCGGCGGCCTGGCTGGCCGAGCGCGCGGGCACACGTTCGGACGAACTGCTGGGCGTGATCGCCGAGCACTACGAACGCGCCGGCCGACCCGCGCTGGCTTTCGACTGGTACGAACGTGCGGCCAAGGCGGCGCTGGCACGCTACGCCCAGACGGCCGTCATCGCCAACGTGGACCGCGCCCTGGCCCTGCCGCCGCCCGAAGACCAGGGCCGCGTCGTGCGTCTGCTGCGGGCCATGACCTCCGCCGCCGACGTGCTGGGCCTGCGTGAATTGCAGGCCGAGACCCTGGCGCGGCGGCGCGCGCTGGCCGAGCGCCTGGGCGACGACGAGGCGCTGGCCTCGGCGCTGTCGGGCGCAGCCCTGCTGGCCGACCGCATGGGCGATCGCGATCGTGCCGGCGCGCTGGCACAAGAGGGACTGGTGCTGGCCGAGCGCATCGGCAAGTCCGAGGACGCCGCCGTCTGCTGGGGTGAACTGGCCTGGCTGAGCCTGCAACGCGGCGAGATCGAACAGGCGCTGCAGCAGACCGAACACGGCCTGGCGTGGGCCCGCCGCGCACGCGACGCCGACCCGGCGCTGGCGATGTACGAGATGCAGCTGCTGGCGGTGCTGGCCTATGCGCTGGGTGCCGACCAACGCATCGAGCAGCAACGCGAGGTGCTGCTGCAGACCCTGGCGCTGGCCCAGGCGCGCAACGAGCTGCGGGTGCTGTGCTCGGCCCACATGGGCCTGGCCGAGGCTGCGCTGGCGCTGGCCGACGAGGCCGCTGCGCGACACCATGTGCAGGCGCTGGCCGACATCGCCCAGATGACCGGCGAAGTCGTGCACCAGGGCGGCGCGCACCGCATGTCGGCATTGATCGACCTGGCGGTGGGCCAGCCGCAGTCGGCACTGGTGCGGGCGCGCGAAAGCCATGTGCTGTATGCCGGTACCGGCGCCCGCGACTACATCGTGATGGCGCTGGTGGCGCAGGGCCTGGCCCTGCTGCAGATGGCCCAGCCCGAGGCCGCGCTGAAGGTACTGCGCGCCGCGCTGGTGCTGGCGCAGCGCGTGGGCGATGCGGCCTACACGCAGATCTGCCGCGCCCTGCGCGCCCGGGCCCACACGCTGCGCGATGACGCCGCCGCTGCCCATGCCGAGATCGCCGCCGCAGGCGCACTGGACGAGGCCAAGGCGCTGGGCCACAGCCCCTTTGCGCTGCATGCCCGCATTGCGCTGTGGCAGGCCTGTGCACGGCTGGCGACATTGCAAGCCGCAGCGCCCGAGGGCAAGGCCGCCGCGGCCATGGCCCACCACCAGTTGAGCCTGGCCGCCGCCACGTTGAGGCGGCATGCCGACCGTCTGCAAGACCCCTCGCTGCGCCGGCGCGTGCTGCAGATGCCGCTGCCCCGGCAGATCGTCGAGGGCTGCGAGGCGGCCGGGCTGCCGGGGTTCTGAGGCTTCTGGATCGCCAACCCGGTTCAGTTCACTTCGATCGTCAGCTTGTGCACGCCGACCCGGCAGCTGCCCACTTCCACGTGCAATTTGCCGCTGCCCGCCACCAGCAATGTGACGAAGCGCTCGTGGCCGTTGCCATTGGTCCAGGGCGTGAACACGCTCGGTCCGCCGTACAGGCCGGCACCCCAGCCGGCGAGGTGGCCGATCTCCACCACCGCCTCGGCGGGGGCCAGCACCGTCACGCCTTCACCGCAGCAGCGCAGCCGCAGTGGTTCGCTGTGCGGCACCGCCTTGGCCGACGGCAGGCCGTAGGTGGCCAGGTAACCGTGGTTGGCGATGCGCAACTCGATGCGCGTGTGGCCCTCGGTCTTGTCCTGCGCCACGACGCTGAGGCTGACATGCGGCGTCAATGCCGCCACGCGCACGAAGGCCACGCTCTGCGTGGCGCAGGTGTCGGCCAGGCGCTCCAGCGGCGGGTTCCAGATGCCCACGCGCGGGTCGAATCCGCCCACTTCCATGGCGCCCAATTGCGGGTGCTGCACGGGCCGCCAGGCGCCGAAGATGCGGCCCGCGTTGTGCTGGCGGTCGAAGGCGGCAAGGGCACGCATGTCTGCGCGCGAGAACTTGACGTAATGGTCGACAAAGGGCTTCTTGCGCTCGATGCCCAGTTGCTTGAACAGGTCCCACAACTCCACCACATAAGCCAGCGCACCACGCTGGTGGTAGGCGTAGTCCGACAGGTCGCCATGCAGCGGCTTGTCGGGCTCGTACAGGAACTCGTGGAAGCCGCTCACCGTCGGGTAGCCGGTGTGTTCGGTCATCCAGGCCTCGACCTGTTCGAAGATGGCCAGGTCGCCGGCGTCCATCTTGGCGTCGGGCTTGTCGCCCAGCGGGCGGATCAGCACGCCGCCGAAGGTGTGCAGGTTCAGCCACACCATGATGTTCGGGTGCGCGGTCGCAAAGTCGAGCACGGCCCGGGTCTCGGGCGCGCTGCCGGGGTAGGCGCCGGCGCCGGCCTGCTGCGGTTCGGGCGCCCAGGCCCAGGGGAAGTTGCGGTTGAAGTCGTGGCTGTTGTCGCCCAGGAAGTAGGGGTCGGGGATGCGGCGGCCGTCGAAGTTCTTGATCACGCCTTCTGGATACAGGCGCCAGTAGGGGCCGATGTCCTCGGGCTGGCGCGCCACCATCACCGGCGGCACCAGGGGCTGCTGGTCGTCGTCGCACAGTTCGACCAATTCACCCTCGGGGTCCTGGCGGCGCAAGAAGCCGGTCTGCCCGTCGCCGTCGATGTCCGCCGCCACCCAGTGCGCATGGCCCTGCGCCGCGCGGTCGTTGACGGGGCTGGATCGCACATAGCGGCCGGTGGTCAGCACCTCTTCGGCGCCGTCGGGCGAGATGCGCGGCACGACGTAGTACAGCGTCTCGCGCAGCGCGTCGGCCATGTGCGCGGGCAGGGGCTTGCCGCCGGCCTCGTTGGCGCCGCCCATGATGGCCAACAGGTCCTCGGCGATGGCCAGCGCGACGCTGGAGCCGCAGACCTCGCTGGCGTGCATGTTGCCGTCGATCCATACCGCAGGGCGGGCGCGGTCGGGGTCGCGGCCGATGGTCAGCAGCGCAATGTCGCGGCCGGCCGCGCTGCTGCCGATGCGGCCCAGTCGGACGATGTCCGGATGCTTTGCCGCCCAGGCCTGCAACTGGGCCGCGATCTCGTCGTGCTTGAGGTATTGCTGGCGGAACATGCGCTCTCCTGGCGTTGTGGGTGCAGGGGCAGGATGTTGCCCGATCGCCGCTGCAACGCCGCCCGGTCGGGCCCGGGGTACCCTCGGGAAATCGAGCGTCGGCGCGCTATGAAAGCGGTTTCACAATTGTTCGGGACGCCCGCCTGCGTCCACCCCCACCGATCCGGAGACCCCCATGAGCTCAGCCCAGCGACATTCGCGCCTGTCCCGCGACACCATGGCCTTCGTGCTGGCGGGCGGCCGCGGCAGCCGGCTGATGGAGCTGACCGACCGCCGCGCCAAGCCCGGCGTCTATTTCGGCGGCAAGACGCGCATCATCGATTTTGCGTTGTCCAACGCGTTGAACAGCGGCATCCGTCGCATCGGCGTGGCCACGCAGTACAAGGCGCACAGCCTGATCCGCCACCTCACGCGCGGCTGGACCTTTCTGCGTGCCGAGCGCAACGAGAGCTTCGACATCCTGCCGGCGAGCCAGCGCGTCAGCGAAGACGCCTGGTACAGCGGCACGGCCGACGCCGTGTTCCAGAACATCGACATCGTCGACAGCTATGCGCCGCGGTACATGGTGGTGCTGGCCGGCGACCACATCTACAAGATGGACTACGAGATCATGCTGCAGCAGCATGTCGATTCCGGCGCCGACGTCACGCTGGGTTGCCTGGAGGTGCCGCGCATGGAGGCCACCGGCTTCGGTGTCATGCACGTCGATGAAGACGATGTCATCAAGAGCTTCATCGAGAAGCCGGCCGACCCGCCCGGCATTCCGGATCAGCCCGACATGGCGCTGGCCTCGATGGGCATCTATGTCTTCAACACCAGATACCTGTTCGAGCTGCTGCGCACCGACGCCGCCAACGCGGCTTCGGACCACGACTTCGGCAAGGACATCGTTCCGCACGTGGTGCGCCACGGCAAGGCGGTGGCGCACCGCTTCAGCGCCAGCTGCGTGCGCTCGGCGCAAGAGGCCGAGGCCTACTGGCGCGACGTGGGCACGGTCGATGCGTACTGGGAATCGAACATCGACCTGACGGCCGTGACGCCCGCACTGGACCTGTTCGACACCGACTGGCCGATCTGGACCTACAGCGAATTGACGGCACCGGCCAAGTTCGTGCACGACGAGCCCGAACGCAGGGGCACGGCCATCAGCTCCATGGTCTCGGGCGGCTGCATCGTCTCGGGCACCGAATTGCGGCGTTCGCTGCTGTTCACGGGCGTGCGCACCAGTTCGTACTCGCACATCGACGAGGCGGTGATCCTGCCGCACGCGCGGGTGGGCCGGCATGTGCGGCTGCACAAGGTCGTCATCGACCGCGGTGTCGTCATCCCCGACGGTCTGGTGGTGGGTGAGGACCCGGCACTCGACGCGGCGCGTTTCCGCCGCACCGACAAGGGCGTGTGCCTGATCACGCAGCCGATGATCGACAACCTGGCAGCGGTGGCCTGAAGTGATGCCGCGTCCCCGGCAGCCCGCGACCGCGGCCAGTCCTCCTGCGCCGCTGAAGGTGCTGGGTGTGGCCTCCGAGATGTACCCGCTGCTGAAGACCGGCGGCCTGGCTGACGTGGTCGGCGCCTTGCCTGCGGCCCTGGCACCGCTGGGCGTGGAGGTGCAGACCCTCGTGCCCGGGCACCCGGACGTGCTGGACCGGCTGCAGCAGCCGCGTGAACGGGCCGCCTGGCCGGATTGGTTCGGCGGCCCGGCACGGCTGGTGTCCGGGCGACATGGCGACCTGGCGCTGTGGGTGCTGGATGCGCCGCACCTGTATGCCCGCCCGGGCAACCCCTATGTCGACGCCCATGGCCGCGACTGGCCCGACAACGCCGAGCGTTTTGCCGCCCTGGCCCATGCCGCGGCGCGCATCGGCTGGGGGGATGTGGGCGGCGAGCCAGGCGGCGCTGCCGACGATGCGGCGCCCTGGGTGCCCGAGCTGATTCACGCACACGACTGGCAGGCCGCCCTGGTGCCCGCCGTGCAGCACTACCTGGGCGCCGGCCGGCGCCGCCCGCCGACGGTGCTGACATTGCACAACCTGGCTTTCCAGGGCCAGTTCAAGGCCGAGGTCTGGCACCGCCTGGGTCTGCCCGAGGCCGCGTTTGCGATGCAGGGGCTCGAATACCACGGCGACATCGGCTTTCTCAAGGCCGGCATCCACTTCGCCGACGCCATCACCACCGTCAGCCCGAGTTATGCCCGCGAGATCCTCACCCTGGCCGGTGGCATGGGCCTGGACGCAATGCTGCGCTGGCGTGCGGCCGATGTCAGCGGCATCGTCAACGGCATCGACACGACGGTCTGGAACCCGGCCACCGACCTGCACCTGGTGCAGCGCTACGACGCCGGCGCGCTGGACGCGCGCAGTGCCAACCGGCGTGCCGTCGAAGCCTTCTTTGCATTGCCGCCCGAACCCGAGGGCGCGGCGCCGCTGCTGTGCATGATCAGCCGGCTGACGACGCAGAAGGGCATCGACCTGGTCGCCGCCAGCCTGGACGCGATCGTCAGCGCCGGTGCGCGCCTGCTGGTGCTCGGCAACGGCGACGCGGCGCTGGAGGACGCGCTGCGCGCCGGGGCCGCCCGCCACCCCACGCGCGTGGCCGTGCACATCGGTTTTGACGAGGGCCTGTCGCACCTGCTGCAAGGCGGCTGCGACGCCATCCTCGTGCCGAGCCGCTTCGAGCCCTGCGGCCTGACGCAGCTGTACGGGCTGCGTTATGGCTGCGTGCCCGTGGTCAGCCGCGTCGGCGGCCTGGCCGACACCGTGATCGATGCCAACGACGCGGCGCTGAAGGCGGGTGTCGCGACCGGGGTGCAGTTCGCCGACATCAGCGCCGCCGGCCTGCTCGACGCCGTGCAGCGCACGGTGGCGCTGCACCGCCAGCCGGCACTGTGGCGCCGCATGCAGACGGCAGGCATGCGCGCCGATGTCGGCTGGGCCGCCTCGGCCATCGACTACGCGGCGCTGTACCGTCGGCTCTGCGGCCGCGCCGTGGCCGCCTGAGTTGCTGCGGCATCGATACCGGCAGCGACAACGCCGCCCACCGCCCGCGCCTGAACCGGAGACCTGCATGATCCTCACCGTCGCCACCGCCCCCATCGCCGGCATGAAGCCCGGTACCAGCGGCCTGCGCAAGAAGGTGGCCGAGTTCGCGGCCGGGCACTATCTGGCCAACTTCGTGCAGTCGGTGTTCGACGCCGTGCGTCCGGCCGAGCGACCGGGTGGCTTTGGTGGCCTGACGCTGGTGGTCGGCGGCGACGGCCGTTTCCACAACCGCGAGGCCATACAGACCGTACTGCGCATGGCCGCGGCCAATGGCTTTTCGCGCGTGCGGGTGGGGCAGGGCGGCATCCTGTCGACACCGGCGGCGAGCCACCTGATCCGCCTTCACAGCGCCTTCGGCGGGCTGATCCTTTCGGCCAGCCACAACCCCGGCGGGCCCGACGGCGACTTCGGCATCAAGTTCAACGGCGCCAACGGGGGGCCGGCGCCCGAAAACGTGACCGACGCCATCTACGCCTGCACGCTGAGCCTGACGGCATTCCACACCACCGACACGTCCGACATCGACCTTGACCGCCTGGGCGAGACCATCATCGAAGGCATGGTGGTGGAAGTGATGGACCCGGTCGCCGACTACACCGCGCTGATGCGTCGCCTGTTCGACTTCGACGCCATCGCAGCGATGTTTGCGGGTGGCTTTCGCCTGGCCTTCGACGCCATGCACGCCGTCACCGGGCCCTATGCGCATGCGATCTTCGAACGTGAACTGGGCGCGCCGGCCGGCACGGTGATGAATGGCACGCCGCTGCCCGACTTCGGTGGCCACCACCCCGACCCGAATCCGGTGCATGCCAAGGTCTTGTACGGGCTGATGATGTCGCCCGATGGCCAGGACACGCCCGACCTGGGCGCCGCGTCCGACGGCGACGGTGACCGCAACCTCATCATCGGCCGCGGCATCTTCGTCGCGCCTTCGGATTCGCTGGCCATGCTGGCGGCCAATGCGCACCTGGCGCCGGCTTATGCCCAGGGCA